>CALIGR010000086.1 GCA_938021445.1 uncultured Candidatus Altimarinota bacterium | reverse complement strand
ATTGATAAAGTTATTGCTAAAAGGCCTTAGGAACAACTATTAAATTAATTGATTTCAGCCGTGAATCTTTTATAGTTTCGCGGCTTTTTTTATAGCCGGAGTGGCGGAATTGGTAGACGCGCGCGACTCAAAATCGCGTACCGCAAGGTGTGAGGGTTCGAGTCCCTCCTTCGGTACCATGGAGCAAATTTTCTCTTAAAATCACGTTATCCGCTTGGGTGCGTTGTTTTGAGAGTTCGAAGTTACCAGTCTTCTTGTTATAGCCCTTGAGCTATAAAGTGTCTTTTCTTCGGTACCACAAAGGCCTGAACCTAAAGCCTAAATAAAAAACAATATTTGATTTTTATTCATTTTAATGCTATAATTAATAAATGTATTTCATTTTTTCATGAAAAAACACTCTACAGCTCTATTTATTGGGATTTTTGGCATAATACTAAGCATGAGTGTCGTTGATGCCCGGCTTATCTTTACCCAGGAAGCTGGAGTTGAAACAGATGCTTTTACGATTGATTATGGGGATAATTCACAAGATTTTATTGATTTAGAATTTGGCAGCACCTTAGGAGCGCGACTGCGATTTGATACGCTTAATGATAAATTTATTCTCAATCGGGATTTAGACTTATCAGACAATGAAGCTTTAAATCTCCGTATTGAAAACCTTAGCGCCGCCCCAACTTGTGATGGGACGGTTACAGGAAAAGTCTATCATGATACAACCGAGAATGACTCGTATATCTGTAATGGCACGGATTGGGAACAAATCGACAGTGATGTCGCAGGCGACTGTGGTCACTCCGATAGCTACTCATTTGGTCGAGGAACCGTCGTTTCCAATGCCGCCTGGGCCGTCGGGAACGGGCAGACTCCATGGGGGGCTCCCATGGCTTGCAGCGGAACCGTTAATAAAATAGCCGCAACCTGTACAAACGCTATTGGAACCTCTCTTTCAGCGGTTCTAAGAAAAAATAACGTGGCCACCACCTGTACGGTCAATATAGCCACAGCCGTTGGCCAAGTTACCATCAGTGATTGTACTGAATCTTTCGATGCAGGTGACACCCTCGGTATCTACGCCGGCACAGAAGTCGGAGCTTGGTCTGAGTGCGTTGGTAGTTTTTGGATCCAATACGACTCCTAGAGACTCTCTACTCTTGACTCAACTTTAATATTTTCATAGATTTGTCCTATGAGTCTTTTTAGTGTCTCGCTTCCGGTAAAAGAAAGTATAGACATTGACGCCCCTGTCAGTGATGTTTTTCCTCTTGTTCTAGATTTTAAAAAAGTAGTAGATTGGTCCCCCTGGTTCATCATGGAACCAGACTGTAAAACAAGTCTTAAAGGTGATGGGCTATCTGTTGGCTCGGTTCATACTTGGAATGGTGAATGGATTGGTAAGGGAGACATGACCCATAAAGAAATCATCGAAAATAAAAAAGTTGTAGAAGAAGTTCGTTTTATGAGTCCTTGGAGCTCAACCGCGAAAGCCTGGTTTGATTTCGAAGATCTGGGTAACAATAAGACGCGTGTTACCTGGTCCATGGCCGGCACTTTACCACTGCCTCTGTTTTGGATGAAAAAATCAATGATAGCCTGGATTGGGATGGACTATCAAAGAGGCCTGTCCATGCTCAAAGAACTAGCAGAAGAAGATAACGTACACTCAAAGGTTGAATTTTTAGGCAACGATATGGCTGATGGATTTGACTATATAGGTATCAAAAGAAGCACCACAACCGATGAAATGCCCAAACTTATGGGAGCTGACTTTGAGCGTCTAGAAAGCTTGATTAAATCCAAGAGCCTAAAGGTCAAAAATCCAGCCTTTAGTATTTACCATAAGTTTGATCCCATTTCGGGACAGTGCGCTTATACCGCTGGGGTTGCCCTGCAAGAAATCATAAAAGCGCCTGACGGATTTATAGTCAATAGTGTCAAAGGTGGAAAAGCTTTACGTGTAAAACACACCGGAAGATACTTACATCTTGGCAATGCCTGGACCGCTGGCATGTCTTATATCCGAGGTAAAAAAATTAAAGCCCGGAAGAGCGCAGATCCAATTGAAGTCTACCTAAACCATCCAAAAATGGTTAAACCTGAGGCACTGGAGACGGTGATTTACTTTCCGGTACAGTAGCTGTTGGTGCCGGACTTGGGCTAACGACTGGTGTTTCAATCTGTGGTGCTGTTTGTGCTTGGGGCTGAGGCACTGGAGTTACTGGCTGTGCTTGAGCCGTAACGGTCGCTTGTGTAATAACTGGATTAGTTCCTCGGTCTGGGTTTTGCTCGGTTGGGACATAACTGGCTCCGGCTTGCATTTCTTCCTGTGTGTAACCAGTGTAACTTGGCCCTTTGTACTGTGTTGAGACATTAGCGGTTTCAAGTAGATTTTTATCGTAAGGATCCAGTGTAAGGGTTCGAATCGGGAACGGAATTGTAATCCCTGCTTGGTCGTATTCAGTCTTAATAGCTGAGATCAAGTCCGAACGAATCTGCCACCATCGATGATCAGACTCGATCCAAAATCGAACTTCGAGTAAAATAGAAGATTCTCCAAATTCTTTCGCGATTACTTCTGGTCCAGGCTCAGCCAGGATCAAATCATGCTTAGCCAGCGCTTTTTGTGTCGTCTCTACCGCATATGGAAGCGGTGTAGAGTAGTGAACTCCGACCAATACACTGTGCCGACGAAACTCGTTTGCTGTGTAATTTTCGATACTGTTCATCAACATATCAGAATTTGGAATCACAATGTTTATGCCTGAAAAGTTTTTGATCTCGGTCGTTCGCATATCAATACTGATAATACGTCCAAAATGATTCTGCGTCTTGATCAAGTCTCCAATTTTAAATTTCTTCTGTGTCAAAATAACCACTCCCGCAACCAAGTTGGCGAGTAAATCTCTAAACGCGAACCCAAGCCCAAAGGTCAGTGGGGCAATCACCCACTCTAACTCAACTCCTACGAAGCTAAAAGCCACGATCCCAAAAACAATGATGAGTGAAAAGTAAGCTGATCGCTCAACCAGCATTAGAACCTCCTGGTGCAGTTCATACTTAGCTCGCTTTCTAAGCCGCCAAGCAATCATTCGTGAAAGTATCCCCGCCACCCAAAAAGAGGCAAGAAAGGCTAAGATCGCTATAGCCCAACGAGTAATATTCCAAAGAACCATCCCCATAGAACCAAAAATTCCGCCATCGTCTTTCTGCGTCCCCACTTGAGCCCAAGAAACCTCTGGCAAGAGACAGAAGCTACAAACGAGTAAGAAAGCCAGTACTAAAAATCGAGGCATAAAAATAAAGTTATCCCGTTATTATAACAGAAAAACTAAACTTTATCTACTACTTTTTCATTCGATCTTCGTAGGACAAGATCTTAAGGTCTTTCATGTCTTTTATCTGGTCTAGAGACCGTGCGAGCATTTTCGCCAGTTGTAGGTTTATCAAGAGCGGAATATTTCGATCAATCGCTTTTCGGCGGATGAGATAACCATCGGAAACTTCTTCGTGAGAAAACTTGTTTGAAGTGTTAATCACGAGTCCGACCTTCTTCTCATCGATAAGATCTATGACATTTGGGTGCTTGTCTGAAGAAATCTTGTAGACCGTTTCACACTCAACTCCATTGTCTCTTAAAAACTGGGCCGTTCCCTCTGTCCCAATAAAGCTAAATCCAAGCTGGTTAAACTTTTTCGCTGTTGGTAAAAAATCTGCTTTGTCTTTCAGCTTCCCTAACGTCACTAAGATTTTTGAACCTGATGCGGGAAGATCAAAGCCCACTGAGATTAAACTCTTCAGAAACGCTTCTTCTACCGTGTCACCAAAACAGGCCACTTCTCCCGTCGAACTCATCTCAACTCCCAGGTTTGGATCTGCATTTTTTAATCGTGAAAAAGAAAACTGAGCCGCTTTAACCCCAACTGACTGTATGTCGAGTAGGTTCTTCTCTTGGTTTTCAAATTTCTCGCCCATCCATATTCGCGTCGCAATATCAATAAAGTTTTGTCCTAATACCTTTGAAGCAAAAGGAAACGAGCGACTAGCTCTTAGATTACATTCAATAACTCTGATATTGTTCGCTTTCGCTAAAAACTGGATATTAAATGGACCTGAGATATTAAGTTCTTTCGCTAGTTCTTGAGCGATGACTCGGACCCTTCTAACGGTTTCTAAATATAAATTTTGTGGAGGCAGTACAATTGTTGCATCCCCGGAATGCACTCCCGCATTTTCTACGTGTTCGGAAATAGCCGCCACAATGATTTCTCCGTTCTGAGCCACTCCGTCAAACTCAACTTCTTTTGAGTCTTCATGAAACTTAGAAATCACCACTGAGCTTTTATTGGTCCCGACGGCTTTTTCTAGGTATTCATGGAGCATTTCCTCGGTCGTCGCCACGGCCATAGCCGCTCCAGAAAGCACAAAACTCGGTCGAACTAAAACTGGATACCCCACTTCACTCGCAAAATCGTAGGCCTCTTGATGCTGATCAAATACAGCCCATTTTGGCTGTGCAATTTTCAACTCATCACAGAGATCCGAAAATTTAGCGCGGTCTTCACATCGATCAATTGACGCAATCGGCGTTCCCATAAGTGGAATTCCAAACTCATCTAGCTTGATTGCTAGATTTTGCGCAATTTGCCCTCCTGTTGAGAAGATGACTCCATCGGGTTTTTCTTTCTCATAGACGTCTAAAACTCGTTCAAGAGTCAGCTCATCAAAATAAAGGCGGTCACATTCATCAAAATCAGTCGAGACCGTTTCAGGATTTGAATTGATAAAAACCGTCTCGTGTCCGAGCTTCTTCAGCGTCCTTAGTACCTGCACTCCACACCAATCAAACTCAACCGAACTACCAATACAATACGGACCAGAGCCAATGATAAGGATTTTCTTGCGCATACTCCGACAAATGGTAACTATTTTAGGTCACTTCGAAAAGTTAATTCAGATGAAAATATCGAGCACTCAAAATCCAAGCGTAAAACAGCTCAAGAAATATACTGAAAATGCACGAGCCAGAAATAAAGATAAAGTAATGCTCTTGGACGGTTTTCACTTACTGGAAGAGTACTTAACACAATTCGATGATCGTGATGTGCAAATTTTTTATACAAAAAATGCAGAAAACACACCTGATTTTCAAAAACTAAAACTCGATCGTATAAAGCGGCATTGTGTCGAGACACATGTGATGAATTTCATCAGTCCGGCTAAAACTCCTGCGGGCATTGTCAGTCTCGTCCCTCTGCCCCAAAAAAAAGAAGCTGAGTATGAAGCGCTCAAAAATATTTTAGTTTTAGAAAGCATACAAGACCCGGGAAACCTTGGAACTATCATCCGAACGGCCTCGGCTGCTGGCTTTGAAGATATCTTTCTCAGTGCTGACTGTACTGATCCCTATAGCCCTAAGTGTTTAAGATCTGGAATGGGCGCTCAATTTAGACTCAATATCTACCAAGACCAAGATTTGGGAGCAGTGATTAAGAACTTTGAAGATCAAGGTGGAAAAATTTACGGCACTTCACTTCAAGCTGAAAAAAGCCTCTATGACCTAACGTTTAGTGAAAAAACAGGATTTGTTTTTGGAAATGAAGGACAAGGCTTAAGTAAAAACATTGAAGAAGCGCTCACGCACAAGATCATCATCCCTATGCACAATGACACTGAGAGCCTCAATGTCGCGATGGCCACCACGGTTGTGTGCTTTGAGTGGAGGCGGCAGAACCAGTCGGCCTAAAAAAATTTAATCCCAAACTTCGCACAAAAACTTACCACTTTTTCCGAATAGGGTTTTTTTAGACTGAAACAATTTTTACTCCCAATGAATTTTTGCCCAGGGATTAAGAAGTGGAGTCGCTCCCCCACTCCAAACTGTGCTTGCTGAAACAAATTAAATAATTCAGTTCTTGTTTTTGGCTCAACTAACTTAACTGCTTCTGGTCTAAATTCTTTATCAGATGGTTGCATCGGCAGATATAAAATCTCACAGTCTATAAACTTGGTTTTTAGTTTTTTTAAACAATCATCATCAATTTCAGAAAGTGCATTTAACAACACGGTTTTATTCTTCTTAACCTCATGATGCTTGAAGTTTTTGAGTGATTTTAAAACAATATCTTCATCTAGCTTAACTTGAGAGACACTTAAGCCCTCCAGCGCTTCCAGACTGGCTTGATCTCGTGCTGAGATTTCTGAGGCTTGAGCAAAAGACCACTTGGTTAATTTTTTTCCAAGACCACTCATATTTTTATCCACCCCTTGATGATGCATCTTTATTTTGGCGTTGGGGTACAGTTTTTTTAAAAACCAAATATTCATCGCCCAAACGATCACCGCCCAAAGGCGAATCGCAAAAAGTCCGCCTCCTGGGAAAATAATCTCATCTACGGTTAACTTGTGTTCTTCAAATTCAGACCGGTATTTTTTATCAAAAACAAAGATTAACAAACTTTTGATTCCCGATGGTGGAAATGGAATCGTCTGAAATTCTTTTTCACAAAAAGTTTGTGAAAGTACTGGATCAACCGTCATCACCAGTAAGTCATTCTTGACTGAGTACACCTCCAGTGCAAAAGACAGAATTAACTCATCTCCCCAGTTTCCACCTCCAAAATTTCCAACAATTAGTTTCATTCACTCGACACACTAACGACTTGCCTGACTCCGGACAAGCCGGAGTGACAGTGATTTTTATTTAGATATATTATTCCAGACTACCATGAAAGAAACTCCCAAAGCCACCAATCAAAAAGTCCTGTTTAACGCTGGAAGTCAGTTTCTTGGGAAAGTCTTTACTGTTTTAGCGAGTTTCACCGTCGTTAAGATTGTCTCTGGCTTTGGTCCGGGCTTTTATGGAAACTACGTCACGGCTTATGAGTTTTTAGCCTTTTTTGGGATCATTGCGGATGCTGGGCTTTTTACGATTGCGGTCAAAGACATGTCCAAAAACCCGGAAAAACAGCAAGAAATTTTTGGGAATATCTTTCTCATGAGATTAGGTCTGATTTGCATTGTCACGATCATTGCCGGATTAAGTGCGCAGCTCGTGCCTACTTACAGCCCACTCGTCAAAGCGGGGGTCTGGATTACCGGTCTTTCTATGGCGCTTACCATCGTTGCGGGCACGATGAGCTCAATCTTGCAAACGCGGATGAAAATTCATTGGTTTTCTATGAGTTTGGTCTTAGGAAAGATCATACTCGCCTTACTCGTCTTTTTGCTCTCACGGCAGTTTATCTTTGCTAGCACGGACCCGGCTGAGCTTTTTTTTATGTTTCTCTGGGCGGGTGTTTTTTCTAACTTTATCTTTACCGTTTTTGTCTTCTTTGCGGCTAAAAGAGAGCTCCCTCTCACGCTCAATTTCGATCGGAAATACTGGATTAAGACGCTCAAGGTCTCACTCCCTTTTGGTTTAGCACTTATCCTCCAGACGCTCTATCTCAGAATAGATCTAATCTTAATCTCAATCATTCTTGGGGAAGAACCGACCGGGATTTATGGCGTCGCGGCCAGGATACTCGAAAGTTTTCTCATTTTAGGGGTCTTCTTCGCTCAGGCAATTACCCCTAAGATCACCAATAATGATTCGCATGAAACCCATGAAAAAACGCTCAACTGGGGTTTAGAGAAGCTACTCATCGTTTCTATCCCGGTCATTATTGCGACTTTTTGGTTTGCGCCGGCGCTCATTGATCTTCTCACTGATAAAAGTGAAAACTACTTATCTGGTCCTGGCTTTTTTGGTTCAGATTCGGTGATTCAATACCTCATCATTACGGTGTTATTTGCTTTCTTTAATCAGCTCTTCACCATCACCTTGGTCAACAAATCACGACAAAACTACTTACTCATCGTCAACGGCCTCGCCCTTCTCACCAATGTAATACTAAACCTCATCTTACTTCCAAAGATTGGTATACAAGGAGCGGCCATTTCAACGATCATTTGTGAGCTCGTCGTCTTCGCCCTGCTCACTCGAGAAGTGGCCCGGTTTTACAACTACAAGTTTAATCCGCTCAATATCACCATCATCTTCGGCCTCAACTTAGCCCTGCTTTTACTCTACCTCTACTCCCCTCTTGGCGACAACTTACTCCTAGCGGCGATCTTAGCCCCGCTAGTCTATTTGGGAACTTTTGGGATGCTTAGAAAAAGGTTTTTGTAAAAAAATTTGAATAACAAAATTTTTTGTATAAATTGTCCCTCGCTCATTCGAGCACAAACTCAAGTGTGAGAGCGATTAGCTCAGTTGGCTAGAGCATCTGGTTTACACCCAGGAGGTCGCGGGTTCGAATCCCTCATCGCTCACCAGAAAAAATGTTTTAGACCTTTAGGTCTTGAACGTTTTTTCTTTTGGGGCTTGGATTTGAAAACGAAAAGCGGGTTCGACTGAGTAAATGAACGAAGTGAATATTACGAAGCTTGACCTCGGAACTCGCGTAGCGAGTGAGAATGTAAGAGTATCCCTCATCGCTCACCAAAAGAATATCTTAAGTCTTCTGACTTCAGGTATTTTTTTTATAAAAACTTTACAAATGTAGCACCTTTGCACTACAATTATTTTATGAGTACTAAATCTGCCACCGTTCATGCCAGAATGACTCCGGATCTTAAACAAGAGGCCGAAGGTATTTTAAAGCAACTTGGGCTTACCGCCACCGATGCGGTTTCACTCCTTTATAAGCAAATCATCTGGAGCCGTGGACTTCCTTTTGACGTAAAAATACCAAATCAGGAGACCCTTGAGGCTATCGAATCAGTTAAGAAAAAGCAAGACATCACCAGTGTAAATAATCTAGACGAGTTAAGAAAAAATTTACTCGACTAAATTACTAATGAAACAAGTACATTTTACGAAGCGTTTTAAAAAAGATCTAAAAAAAGTCCTAAGCCAGGGACGCCTCTACGAAGACTTTGAAGCTATTGTTGATCAACTAACTCAAAACCAAACATTAGATAAATCCTACAAACCACATAAACTTAGTGGGGAATATTCTCAATTTTGGGAATGTCATATAAAACCAGACTGGCTTCTAATCTATAAATTTGACACCTCGAACTTATGGCTCGTTAGAACCGGTTCTCACTCTGAACTTTTTAGAAAATACTAAATTATGACCGAAGAAGAAGGACAGGCTCCCGTACAGCAGTACTACTCACACAACCAAAACTATAAAGCTTGTGTCTTTAAAGACGCCAGCACCCAGTTTCGAGTGCACTTATACAAATGGTGTGAAGACGCCCCTTCTGAAAAAGAAGATGATGGGGCTCCTGTCTGGGAAAATATAGCCGGGCCTTTTGTGGTTGAAAGTCTTCCTGCGGCCCAAACCTTAGCGCAGCAACATCTCCCAATGATGGCTGGCGAAACACTTGATAGGAACATTGATGAAACGCTGAGCAATCAAATCGAAACGACTCTCGGCCATCCTCACTTTGATTTTTTGGAAATAAAAAACTTCAAGACCAGTTTCTTAGAAGATGAAGAAGCCGAAGACTTTATAGATTTTGATCCGGCGTCGGTCCTACTCACTGAAGATTTTTATTTTGTGGAAGACCTAGATGGAAAATGGCTTGCGGGATTTTTGTATCAAGAAGGTGAGATCCGATGTTGGAAGAGGTTCCCCAACCTCGGGCAAGCCTTGCTCACCATTAAGGCTGGAGAATTTTAGATCTATTCAATATCAATTAGATCGCCAACTAAGATGAGTCGGTTTTTGTTCGTTCCTACCGGTGTACACGTCATAAGCGTTAGGACTGACTTGTCTGATGGTTGATCTAGGACTTCTACTTTAGTTGGAGACACCACTTCAATTTCATTAATCTTGTAGCTGTATTTTTTACCTTCCCAGTAAACTTCTACGATTTGACCAAGCTCAACTTCATGCAAGAGAGCGAATACATCTTTAAACCGTCCATTATCCCACGCGTAGTAAGAGGAATGACCGGTCACAAAGAAGTTTCCAAAACTCCCAGGGCTATGAGAAACCGGGTGCACTACCACTCCATCTCTGAGGCCATCCTGAATGAAATTTTCTAACTGATTCCAATTTTGGTGATTTGGCACCTCGACTAGAGGTACATTTTTTCCAATAGACGGCACCACGACTCTATTGTCTGAAGGATAAACGCTCATCTCTGAAAACATTTTTTTCAGTTGGTTTTTAGGCTTTAAGTCTTTATTTCTAAAGTGAGAAACTCGCTTTGGTTCTACTTTTTCAAGTTTAGCTGTTGCTTTTGGCCGAACCGCTACTTCTTTTATAACCTCTGTGTTTTCCAATACTTCTACAACCTCTACCTCTGGTTCTAAAAGCGAAGCTTTAAGTTTGTCATATTTGAAAGTGGCTAGTTGCGTATAAGCTGATTGATTAAGAAGTAGATGAGATCCCCCCCAGACACTGAACATAAGCCCTACTAGATAAAGACCGTGTAACCATATAGGTCTTCTTTTTTTGATGTTTTCAAATTCGAACTCAGACATATTAATTTATTAACAAATCAGGATATGTTATTAAATCTAAAAATGTAGGCAAGAACTAAGACTTGAGAAAAAACAAACTATATATTTTTATAATAATTCTAGATATTGCTGAAAAGTCTCTTTGGCACAGGCATCCCAATTAAACTTTTTAACTTGTGCACCTCCTTTTTGGATCAACTCCTCCTGCAGTGATTCGCTTGAGAGGAGCTCTTTTATTTTATCGGCTATATCGTCGACTCTATATGGATCGAAGTAAAGTGCGGCTTCACCACAAACTTCTGGAATCGAAGATGTATTAGAGGCTGCAACAGGTGTATTAACACTCATCGCTTCCAGTGGCGGGAAACCAAAGCCTTCATAAAAACTTGGAAAAATAAATGTACTCGCCGCCGCATAAAGTGTCACCAAGTCTTCAAATGGAACCAGCCCCACAAACTTAACCTTAGATTCAAGATTAAAAGATTTAACCGCTGCTTTTACTTCTGGATAAAACGGATCAGCGTTTCCGGTGATCACTAAATTAAGACCTTTGTCATGATCATCTGAAACTTTTTTAAACGCTTCAATTAAACCAACGATATTTTTATGCTCGCGCCAGACGCCTGTATAGAGCAAAAAATCATTTGATAGATTGTATTTAGTTTTTATCGATTTTTTTTCAACGTCCGAGCTTGCTACAAACTCATCACCGAGGCCGTTCCAGATGACTTTGATTTTTTCAGAACCCGGACCAAATAGCTCAATTACATCTTTTTTTGTATTATGGGAAACGGTAATGATCTTTTTTGAATTCTTAACGGCGTGCTTGATGATCTGGTTATAAGCCAACTTATGAACGGGGGTTTTCATTTTCTT
>CALIGR010000085.1 GCA_938021445.1 uncultured Candidatus Altimarinota bacterium | reverse complement strand
AAGAGCTTTGTCGGACGTTGGGAGTTCCCAGGGGGAAAACGAGAAGCCGGAGAGTCTTTTCGGGACTGTGTCAAAAGAGAGCTCAAAGAAGAGATTGATGTGAGTGTCTCCGTCCGACCACACTTCTACGAAGAAACCTGCAATTTTGGAAAAACCAAACTTCAACTTCGGTTCCACCGTTGTCAGATCCAAGCTGGAGAACCAAAACCAATGGAAAAACAAGAAATCAAATGGATCAAACCAGAAGATTTTTTTAACGAAAACTTCCTCACCACCAACCGTAAGGCTTTGTTGAAATTACAAAAAATGCGCGTCTAGGCTACGACTCTTTTCTTCTTTTTTGTCGTGCTGATTTAAACGATTCGATTTCCTGAATCTCTTGTAGCATAAAGTGATTCAGTACTATTCGGATAGTCACAACAGTAATAAGACCCGTTAGATCCATCCAAAACTGACTCCACTCTCCCGAATCAAGCAACATCGTATCGATGATGTCTTTTCCGACTAAAAAGTCCAAACCAAGAATCACGTGGGCTCCTAAAGTAAGACGAACCTGTTGAAAATCCTCAGTGTCCGGCTTCATAAAAAATGCATACAGCGCTTTTCCAGCTCCAATAATAATAATGAAGATCCCGATCATCCCAATAATCAAAGATAAATCCTCAATAAACGGAAAAAGAATTTCTGACATCGATCCATTATACCACAGATCGAGTGAATCTAAAAGGCCTAATAAACCGTCTGACTTGGGACTTCACAATTTTCATTTACCCAGTCCATATCAAAGTCTTTCATCGCCACACGACGTCCTTGGTAAATAAAGTAACTTCTATTTATTTTAGCGTCATCGAGAGACTCTCCATCATTTATTACCAAAGGCATTTGGTCGTTGATCTGGATATCGGGGCAAGTTCTTATTTTCCCGTCCTCTACTTCGCTCAGGCCAAGACAGACCGCTGAACAACCATCCATTGTTTTAAATGGAGTTTCAACGCTGCAGCCTCGAACTGAAACCGACTCACAAGATTCCGACACGGCATTAAAAGCAAAACCCTCAAGGACTGAATTACAATTTCCAATAGCCCTCACTGGAGCTTTGCAGTTATTACTCGTGGTAAGTTCTTGCTTACACAAGCCCTCATTTACAAACTCCGCTCCATGTCTTTCCGCCTCACATTCATTTAGATATCCAAGTTTTTGATTATTCTTCACAGCACAAACGGGTTTCTTTTCACTGGAACATTTAATATCTTTAAGCGCTTTGGCCTGACAAGTCCCCATATCGACCGAATCACCAAACTGGCACTCAAGTCCCGCTCCACAAAAACTTGTTTCATTATCACACTGGGCTCCAATCTCTTGAGGTTCAATTACCTGGCGCTCTGAATCCGATAAATTAAGTTTTACTGGGTTTTTTAATGGTGGGATAGGCGTTTCTGAACCATTCGGCTGAACGGTTTTTACCGACGTACACCCCAGAAATAAAACCGACAATAGCAAAATACTGTATTTTTTCATCAAGGCGATATTAGTAACAATTGCGCTCGGGACAAGAAAAAGCTATAATAGAGAGATAATTTAAATCTTCATGAGCCCTAAAAAAGACTGGAATCGAACCGGAAGTTGCACCTTAGATATCGAAAGAACTTATCCTGAGGTCTTTGATATGATTATTGTTGGTGCCGGTCCCGCCGGTATGACCGCCGCGATTTATGGCGCCAGACGAAAAATGAAAATCTTACTTGTCTGCGGAAATGTTGGTGGACAGATGAACTACTGTAACGATATCGAAAACTGGACGGGCGTCGCTCAATCCACGGGCCCAGCGCTTCGAGACCAATTTTTTTCTCACGTAAAGCACGTCGACAAGGACAACGCCCACTTTGATCTATGGGTCCGAGAAAAAGAAAAAGTAACAGACATCACGAAAAAAGAAGACATCTTCACCGTAAACACGGAAGCCGGTAAGTCTTTCTTAGCTAAAACAATAGTCTGTACCGCTGGAAAAAAACCACGAGTTTTGGGCATTCCAGGAGAAGACATCGCTATGAACGGAAACGGACTCTCTTTCGCCGCTACCTCTGACGCGCCACTCTACAAAGATAAAAAAATGGTCATTATCGGAGGTGGAAACTCCGCTATGGATGTAGCCTTACAGCTCGAAAACTTCACCGATGATATCACAATCACGACCAATCTTGATCACTTGATTGGAGAGTCTTGCTTGATGGAAAAAGTAAAAAAATCTCCACACATTGATATAAAGTACGAAGTCCAAACCAAGGAAATACTTCTCGATAAAAAAGATAAAGTCCGAGGCGTCACCATCACCGAAGGCGACAGCGACGAGTTTGACCTTGAGTGTGAGGGAATTTTTGAAGAAATCGGGCAAATCCCCGCCACTCAATTTTGTAAAGACCTCGTTAAGCTAAACGAAAGAAAAGAAATCATGACTGATCGACTTTGTAAAAGCTCTTGTCCTGGATTTTTTGCGGCCGGAGACTGTAATGATGGCTACCACAAGCAGGTGATTGTCGCCGCTGGAGAGGGCGCTGTTGCGGCTCTTCAGGCCCATGAATACATACTCAAGCAGGAGTAAAATGACTGAAGTCCAAATAGAATTTGGTCCTCTCGATAAATTTGGGCTAGGAGATGAAATACAAGATCCAGCTCCTCTCCCCAAAAATATTTATCACGAAAGAGATCCAGAAACTATGGAATCCTACGATGACGCCGTACTCTCTTTGCTCTGTAAAATGTACTGGGTTCCTTTTTTAGCAACTATATCATCCTGTTCTGGACATATAAATCCAATGCACTCAGGTCAGTATTCGGCTAGAAACGGGCACCTTCTTTTTGAAATTAAACCAACCACTGAAAGCCAGGGATTTATGTACCAGCTAAAAGCTCTCATTGACAACTATAACTCAAAATTTATCAGCGCTACAGTCGTACCACACGAGAGTCATAGAAACTGCTGGATAGTTCACTTTCAATACAACTGTAAAGAACTTTTTCCAAGCAGCGATATTCCAGAAATAGAAAAAAACATAAATAGCCTGCTTAAGAAGATTGAAAGTTTAGTGCTAGAGTATGTTGATACTCAAGAATCTGACTATAGACATCGAGAAGAAATTATCAGAACTCACGAAGCCACAAGAAAACTTGTCTGTTACGCCACTGGAATAGTCTATCGTAAGTAGGTTTTGTGTTTTTCAAAAAAAAACTACAATGGCGCACGAATGCGCTATGCTTTTTTGGCCCGAAACTATCGAGAAATCAACTTTGAAAAAAAAGTGATTTTCTGGTCGCACGTCGCGACCATGGTGGCGTGTGTGCTCCCCTGGGTCGAGTATGTGCCAAACTACGAACCGATTGTGATTCAAAACGCTCTGCAAGGCTATCACTACCTGCTCGGGATGTTTTTGTTTACACTTTCTCTCATCATTGTCCTGCTTTACCTGGATCGATTATTTGAAAAACACACGATTAAGCTCCCTATTTCTGAAAATTACGTTTACGCAGGTGTCAGTCTGCAACAAGTGTTTATTATCATTATGATCTGGTCTGTTATAGGAGCTTTTGCTCGGGACTACACTGACGTATCCACCCGATTTGGTATATTTGTCGCTCTTATCGCTCAGATTTCGTGTCTGGTTGCTACTTTTCTCAACTACCAGCTTGAAAAACAAACCGTCGCTCAATCTTTTTTCCAAAACCCAAGCACAGAAGAACCCCTAAGTAGGACCCGAGCCAAAGCAGACTCTCAAAGTAGATTTCATAACGACATTGAAGAATAATGAGTGATAACAACCAACCCGTTTCGTTTCTCCATGAGTCTCAACTAGAAGGAAAGGCTCAAGGAGGAAAAATTGCACTAGAAAACTGGGAGGAGGCCATGAAAGACCTGACAAAAATAATCAAGCCCGAGGCACAAGCCGCACTAAAAGAAGCTGACTATGAAAACTGGCCTAAAACCCAAATGGCGACTTATTGTCAGGACTGCCGAAAAATCGTCGCTCCAGAGTTAAAAAATTTTAGGCGAGGGAGGGGAAAAAAGTCTTTTGAACGTTTAGTCTGTGGTGTGTGTGGCTCAAAAAAAATTGCCTCTGGAAGAGAAGAAGCTCTAAAACAGTTTTATCACTTAAAAGAAGAAAACGAAGAATCTCCAGCACCTGAAACAAAAAACAAGAAAAAATCTTAGTTTTGACTGAAGTTTTTCCCTCAAATCCTCGTGCATGATCTTCAGAAGATCTGTATTATTTGCGCACGAATTTAACCGCCCCTAAACATGCCAGACGAAAACAAAGCGAAACAAGAAGCTCTTAAGGCCGCCATGGCTCAAATTGAGAAAAATTTTGGAAAAGGATCAATTATGAAGCTAGGAGAACAAGAAATATCTGAGCTGGCTACCGTTTCAAGCGGATCGATTTCTGTTGATCTCGCTCTTGGTGGTGGATACCCCAAAGGACGAATCATCGAAATTTACGGTCCAGAGTCTTCTGGGAAAACAACGCTCTGTCTTCATGCCGCCGCCGAATTTCAAAAAGCGGGCGGAACGGTCGCATTTATCGATGCCGAACACGCACTCGATCCAACCTATGCAGAAAAAGTAGGCGTTAACATTGACGAGCTACTGCTCTCTCAACCTGACTCAGGAGAGCAAGCGCTTGAGATTACAGAGACACTCGTTCGGTCTGGAGGCGTTGATTTGATTGTTATTGATTCTGTTGCCGCCCTGACTCCACGAGCAGAAATTGAAGGCGACATGGGAGACTCTCATATGGGGCTGCAAGCCAGACTTATGTCGCAAGCACTTAGAAAGCTTACCGCAACCGCTAGCAAAATGGGAACCACCATCATCTTCATCAATCAAATACGGATGAAAATTGGAGTCATGTTTGGAAACCCAGAGACCACTACCGGTGGGAACGCGCTTAAGTTTTACGCGTCAGTAAGACTCGAAGTCAGAAAAGGTGGAAAATTAGAGACTGGAACTGGAGACGCCAAAGAAGCGCACGGAAATGAGGCTAAAATTAAGATTGTAAAAAACAAAGTCGCCCCACCATTTAAAACAGCCTTAGTGGATATAATATTTAACGAAGGAATTTCTAAAATGGCTGACCTTCTTGAAGTAGGAGTCAAACAAGAGATCGTCCAAAAATCAGGCGCTTTCTACAGTTACCTAGAAACAAAGCTTGGTCAGGGGAAAGCTAACAGTGTTAAATTTCTCAAAGAAAACCCTCAAATTGCAGAGGAAATAGAACAGTTGATAAGAGACAAGGTTAACATCTAAAACAAAGTTTAGAAACTATCTAAAACGATTTTTAAACTATACAAAAAAAGCCCCAGAGATCTGGGGCTTTTTATTAATACTTAGTTTTAGTTTTAATTTTCTTTCTCTATTTCTTCTTAATTTCTTCTTACTCCACTTCTTCAGCGTAGTAGATCCAACGATCCGTGATATCTCGATCACACGTGAAGATAATGAAGTCCGTCTCTTCCGGGATAAACTCATGATCAATTAGATAATCTGGTTCCCCCTCACTCACGAGCGTGTT
>CALIGR010000084.1 GCA_938021445.1 uncultured Candidatus Altimarinota bacterium | reverse complement strand
ATTAGTTTGTTTTTGGGATGACCGTAAAGGTCTTAGTTCAGGGCTAAGATTTTTGATCTTTTTTTTACTAGCTGTTTTTATTTATTATTTAGGCTTTCAAATAGATATTATTGGGCATCCATTTAGAGATACCAATATTGACCTGACCGAACTTCCAGTATTTATCTCTCTTATGGCCACGGTACTATGGTTGATGATCTTACAAAATGCAACGAACTGGTTTGATGGTGTTCCGGGGTTGTCTGTAGGCGTCATGGGCGTCGGCTTTTTGACTTTAGGGGTTCTTGGAGTGGTAAGACCAGAGTTGTTATTTGATCCAGCTCACCAAGGTCTGACATTCGCTAATTTTTATTTAGCGGGTCTTTGTGTTGGGGCTTTATATTTCTACTGGCAAAAAAAAATCATTTTAGGGGATACCGGTTCACAAGTTCTAGGATTGCTTCTTGGTGTTATGGCCATTGCTTCAGGCGCAAAAATTGCAACCACTTTGCTCGTATTACTAATCCCTATACTAGATTTTTTCTGGGTTATTTTTCGCCGAGTTTTTCTAGATAAAACAAACCCAATGAAGGGCGACTTAGGACATTTACATCACCGTTTGCTTCAGTTTTTTGAAAAATCCCCCCAGCCCCCTTTAACAAGGGGGAGTGTGACAAATGAACAAAAAGTAACATTTATACTTCTGACTTTGACTGCTTTATTGGGTATTATTGCGGTTTTTCTGACCAACTGGGTAAAACTATCAGCCCTCATCTTAGTGGGACTGATAGTGCTTGGAGTTGAGGTTTGGTTGTTTAGAAAGAAAGCTTAAGCAATTGAGGCTTGGTAGATACTTTCTATGCTAGCATCAAGTGTCTGAGTGAAATCTTCATCACTTTGCTTCGCGCTGAGTCCTTCGGAAAGGGCTCTAGAGAAACTGGCGACCATGCCATGATTGAGACTGAGTCGTCGGTTGGCTTCTTCCCTTGGATAGCCTCCAGAGAGGGCGACGACTCGAACGATTCGGTTGTGCTTGATGCATGGTTCATAGAATCCATTTTCTTCAGGAAGAGTCAGTTTGAGCATGACTCGTTGTGATTCATTTAGGTTATCGAGCTGTTCCATCATTCGGTCTCGAAGTATTTTTTCACACTCAGCTTTGTCTGGAGCATTGATGTTTACTTCCGGTTCAATGATCGGGACGAGTCCATGATCAATGATCACTTTCCCCACTTCAAATTGCTGATCGACCACCGCTTTAATTCCGGCTGGGTCACAGCTATTAATGTTAGATCTCATTTTGGTTCCAAAAATACCAGCTTTCTTGGCTCGAGTGAGCAGGGCACTGAGCCCTGGATTGGGTTTCATGATCTGGGCACCGTTTACCTCTTCAGCCAGTCCCTTGTCTACTTTTAAGAACGGTGCGACGTTTTTAATTTCCCAGAGATACTGAGCCGTTGTCATGCCTTCAACTTCTCGATCCATCGTATTTTCAAAAAGAATGGCTCCAAGTATCCGATCACCCGTGAAACTAGGGTCAGTCATGATGCGAGTTCGCATTTCGTGTACCTTTGTAAACATTTCTTCGTCTCCGCTGTATTCAGATTCGTCCACCCCGTACATCTTAAGCGCTTTTGGCGTTGATCCACCACTCTGGTCGAGTGCGGCGATAAATCCTGGAGCAGAACCTACTTTTTGGAATTGAGCATCAAAATCAGACATTTTTTTGTGGGAAAATTAAGATATTTTTTAAACATCCTAATTGTGATGGAAGTTTTAGAGATTGGCTAATTTTTTTGGATCCAAAGCTTCTTCCAACTCCGCTCTAGAGAGATCAGTCATTTCCTCAGCCACTTCAATAAGTGCTCGTTTTTCACTCAGCGCTTTTTTGACGATCTCTTTTCCCTTGTCGTAACCAATGATTTTATTAAGCCCGGTTACCAGGATTGGATTTCTGGATAAGTTTTCTTCTATTTTTTCAGTGTTTACTTCAAAACCGTTTATATCTCGGGTGAGATTTTTAGCCGTATTTGAGAGAATCAAAATAGAGTTGAGGAGGGCGTTGCCCATTACGGGCAGGTAGACATTGAGCTGAAGGCGTGAGTTACTCGTTCCACATTGGATTGATGCATGGTTCCCCATGACTCGTGCGTAGACCTGAGTACAAGATTCAGGAATGACCGGGTTTACTTTCCCTGGCATGATAGAGCTTCCGTCTATATGACTTGGGAGTTTTATGTCGCCAAATCCACAGAGTGGACCACTGTTCATCAAGATTAAATCAGAGGCTATTTTATTGATCGTAGTAGCCAGAATGGTGAGGGCATTAGAAGCATTGAGTAGCGTGTGCTGTGATCCCATGCGAGAGGCAGGAGATGCGTGTGGTGTAAAATCTTCAGTTAGATTTTTACAGGCAATTTGTGAAGCTTTTGGATGAGCGTTGATCCCCGTGCCGACAGCCGTACCGCCGAGTGGTAGTTTTTTTAGACTGATTAAACTCTGCTCGATGCTCTCAAGCGATTCATCCAGCGCAACCACCCAGGCTTCTAGTTCGGTTCCAAAAGTAATAGGCATGGCATCCATCGAGTGCGTTCGTCCTGTTTTAACGACGTCATTTAAATCTTCAGATTTTTTATCTACACTGATAATTAGATCTTTTAAATTGGGAATAAGTGAACTGATTATATTGTTACTCGCTGCTACTTGTATGCTACTGGGGAAAGTATCATTGGATGACTGACCGTAATTTACATCGTTGTTTGGATGCGTGTCTGACCTTTCGGCAATGACCTCATTCACGTTCATATTTGAGTTCGTTCCAGATCCCGTCTGAAACACATCAATAGGAAAAAGAGGCCTCAATGTTTTATCATCAAGATTTAATAATTCATCACACGCTGAAACAATTTTTTCGCTCTTATTTTTATCTAAAACATTCAGCTCACTATTGGCGATCGCTTCTGCTTTTTTAATCCCAATAAGCGCTTTTATAATTTCAAGATGTACCGGTTCTCCGGAAATTGGGAACAGTTCGGCGGCGAGAGTTGTGTGGTTTGACATTTTATATTATTTTTATATAAATATTTTATATAAATTTGTTAAATTAGAAAGCTTCTCATGGACAAACCGACTGTAATGACGCGTGAAATTTCGTCCGATGATTGGGAAGTAGATGATAATGGGAATTTAGTTTATTATTCAAGAGTTGATGGAGAAGTGAATGATTCTACACGAGGGAATAAAGAAATTAAATCCTATATCAGTAAGGGGAATGAGAAAAGAAGTTTCGCGACTCGAAAATTTAGAAAAAACATACTAAGGGTAGCTGATTTTGAAGTTCACGCTTTTGATAAATTAATGGGCTCGAATATTATTATTGAGCATGATGGGGACAGTGAACTAATTGCTATTTATTCACCTGAAGAAGCAATTGAAGTAGTGAAATCAAGAGTGAGTACGGTGACTGGCTAGTTACATTTTCTCGGGAACCTCGATCCCTAAAATATTTAAACCGGTTTCTAAGACTTCGAGGGTTTTAGAAGCTAGAGTGAGTCGAGCTTTTTTTAGATCTTCTTCGGCTTTATTGATGTGGTTCTCCGCATAAAAACTAGACCAGACTTGAGCCAGTTCAAGTAGATATGTCGCAATGTAGGTTGGGTTTTTACTTTCGGCCGCACGGTCTAGTACTTGAGGCCATTCTAAAATTTTTACGCCTAAAGGTTTCTCATCTTCCCCGAGTGGAGTGAGGTCTGTTTGCTTAGTGGTTTCAAAGTCAGACTTGCTCACAATAGACTTTATTCTGACTCCTGCATATTGAAGATAGGGGCCAGTTGCGCCATGAAAATCAATGGACTTCTCGGCATCAAACGTAATCGTTTTTTGTGGAGAGGTTCGGAGTAAAAAGAATTTCCAGGCAGCGTTTTGAATTTGTTCAGCGGTTTTAGATACCTCACTTTCGCTCATCTCAGGTTGTGATTCGCGGATTTTTTTGGCGGCCATTTCGTGCAGTTGGTCCATAAGATTATCAGCATCGACAACGGTTCCTTCTCGGGACTTCATCCGACCATCGGGTAGGTTTACAAGCCCATAACCGTAGTGTGTGAATTTTGTGTCTCCTGCTAACTTTAGTTTTTCTAAAGATTTGAAGACCGTTTGAAAATAATAGTTTTGCTCGTCTCCAACGACGTAGATCATTTCATCAACTTTCGGACCAAAGGATTTTAGTCGAAGGGGCCAGAGACTTAAATCTTGCGTTAAGTAGATAGCCGTTCCGTCTGCACGAAGAACGACTTTTTCGCCCATATCTTCTTCTTTTAAATCAATAAAAATAGTGCCATCTTCTCTTTGAGCAAAGACTCCATCTTTCAGTCCTTGTAGCGCAAAATCTCGTCCGTCTTCGTAGTGCTCAGACTCCCGACTGGCGAGCTCGAAGGCGATGCCTTGCCGCTCGTAAGTCTGATACATTCCCGTCAATACCCAATCGGTTAATTGTTTCCAGATTTTACACCAATAAGGGTTGCCCGCTTCCCAGAGTCGCATAATTTCTGGTAATTCGTTTTCAAGGCTTGGGTTTTTTTTTGATTCTAAATCATATCGTACATACCAATCACCGGCGAAATGATCAGATTTTTTATTTTCAGATTCTGGAGTTTTTCCTTCTCCAAAACGATCGTAGGCGAGCATTGATTTAGCGAGGGCGAGTCCTTTATCATTGATGATATTTACTCGATGGAGTTCGGCACTCGTGGCTTCAAAAAGATTTCCAAGAGCGATC
>CALIGR010000083.1 GCA_938021445.1 uncultured Candidatus Altimarinota bacterium | reverse complement strand
TCAAAGCTGATTGGATCACCACTTTGCTCGACTTTACATTCTTCTTGGGCTGGAGCAGCCTGAGATTCAGCTAGTATTTGAGGTTCCGGAGCTATTTCTGGTGTGGCACCAGGTATCACTTGCTGAGCGGTTTCATAGCCTGTAGGTCTTGCTTTCACTGGTTCTTTAGGAGCTTCAATTACTGGAATCTCTGCTACTTGAACTTGTTCAGTCTGACTCTGAATCGTTTGACCATAAGCTTTTCTTCCGTTCGCACTACTGGCATTGATCACGTAATCAACACCCTCTGGCCCCACAAAGACGATACCAACTCGAGACGAGTCTATATAATTAACGACGTCTTTAATAACAATGCCTTCTGATGGGTATATACCTCCCGCTTTAGTATACGCTCGTTTATCTTTTCCATTAATCAGTCCTCGGATAGCTAGCCCTTGATCTGGAATAAAAGTATCGCCAATATTAAAGCCGAGAGTCTCACTTATTTGGTTTCTATCAGCTGGCTCAAAGTAATTTGATTTAAATACAGTTTCGCTTGTTTCTGAAACAGCATCCATAGCTGGCGGTGCTTCCTCAGTAACGACTTCACCTTCAGTGGATCGTGTTGGTTTGGTCCGAGGTACTGGGGCAAGGCGCGGAGCATCACCTATCATTTGGCTAAAGTCTAATGGACGAGATGTGGCTTCTTTCTCAGTAACGGCTTGATCGTCAGAGATAACTGCAGCCGCTTCAGCTCCAGTAGGATCTGGCTGAACTATCGCTGGTGGTTCTTCTGTTATAGGAGGCGCTACTGCCACGGTCACTTCAGGTGCTTCTCCAGGTTGCCAGTTTCCAGCTGTGTCAAAGTATCCAGCGATAGCAGCTGGAGCTTGATCTTGATCACTAGCGCTAGCGACAGTAACGGCATCGAGTGTAGTTGTGTCCTTAGTGTTTGAATCATGCGTATCTGGGAGAGCCGATTCGGTTGTTGAGCTTATAGCAAGTACGGCATTAAGTGTATCTTCTATTGGCTGATCTAGACCTGGGTGGTTAGAGGCGAAATTAAAACTCCCAGTGATCAAATTATCCAATTGGAAAAATAAGTTATTCATACTAGCTCCAGGTAGTATTAGCATCTGCACTTCTGGTATTTGGATTTGTGAAAACTGTCTTGAGCGAGAAAAATCATTCCAACTGCCGCTTAAGATTTCTTCCGGTAGATCTTGTTTAAGTTTTTTTGCAGCAGCTCGAAGGCTTGCTTGTAGGGCTTCTGGCCCGTTATAACGATCAAGCTGAGAAGCTTCGTGAATGATCGTCGCTACAAGATTCACCATTTCAGCTGGGAAAGAATCCTCATTCTCAGTTGTAAACTCACTCATAGCACTAGTACTAGGCTGACTTTGTGTATGTGAGGATCGTTGCGTAGCTCTTTTTTGATTTGAGGCTTGAGCTTCGGCGGCACGATTTCCCTCGGCTATCATTGCCGCGATTCTTTCTTGATGCTGTCTTAGTTTGGCTCTACGTGCTCTAGCGTCGGCCTCAGCTTTTATTTTCTCTAGTTCTCTTTTGGCTTTCTTAATAGCTTGATTTAGCTGGGATGGATCGCCCAACGCCGTCAGTAGTGTTTGGGCGTCACTTATAGCCGTTTCTAGTGCAGGTTGATCTGAGCCAGCGTCTGTCAGGGCGGCGATAGCGTTTGGGGCCAAGCCATTTAGAGTTTTTTCTGCAGCGTTAAAGGCGATCCGATTACCACTGGCTTCCCAGTAATCTCGCTCGGCTTGAGTGCGCTCTTCGGCCCAGTAGTAAGCGTCAGTTAGTGCTATGGCGTCGGTAATAGTTTTTACGTTTTTGCTTCTAGCAGCTGATTCTAATTGTTGTTTTATATCTGCGATAGCGGCTATCGCTTCAGGGGAAATGGTTTCAGAAGCGGTCTCAGCGTCAGCTGGTTCGGCCACTTCTCGTGGTAAAACTTCACAGTCAACCGTTGAGCCGTCAGCGAGTGTCACGGAAGTGGAGTTAGGGGTGTTTTCGCAGGAGGCGGTTTTTGGGGCTGAAATAACTTCATCAAATTTGAATGCTATTTGTGGAGGTGTTTCTCTATTAGCGCTGCTTCCATCTGTCTTAGGATCGTCCAAAGCTTTAGCAGCTCGCTCTGCAATCGCTCCGGCAAAATCAAATTCAACTGTTTTTTTTGGGTCTTCAGCGGAAGCCAAAGTAGGGACAGAAACAACCGCGGCGACTAAAAGAGCTTGGATTCGGGGCCTTGTTGTTTCTAAAGAATTTCGAGTAAAGGATCTTAAAGATGGTTTCTTCATTTTTATAGATTATTCTTTTGTGGTTGGTTGATATTCTGCGGCTATAAATTCTATTAGCTGTGTTAGAAACGCTGACTTGTTTTCAATGGATTTTTTCTTGCTTGCTTCTCTAACAAAAACTTCCGAGTCGCTTTCAGAGAAATTATAGACTTTATCCATTTCAGCCAGCCCAGCACGTATGAACTCAGGCCATTGTTCAGAATTTAAATCGTCTAATTTTTCAATCAGATCATGGAGTGTTAAGGCTGGATTTTGTATAATTTCTTCAGTAGTCATAGCTTTTGTTAAAGTTTCGTAGAACGAATCAATCCACGGGTTTACTGGTACAAAATCTATGTTTCCTCCTTTTTCGATAGCTAAGAAAGTAACGGTTGGAAACGGCTCGTTTCGATTATAACTATAGGTTGGTTCAATTGGCTCTTTGGCGCTGAGGCTGAGTCGTATTTTTCGATTTAGTTCTGCTTGTGCTGCTTCGAGAACCTCGACCGCTTCGGCTAGAGTGTTTGCGTAGGGCGTACCATCAATGTTCGTGGCTAGTGAGTGTATGTGTGTTTGAAATTGAGCAAGCTCGGCTTCGTCCTCTAGCGTGAATAGCGCTGAGTCGGATGTTTGCTTTGGGAAACTACCGAAAGGAACATCCTTGATCAGTTCGTATCCATCGACTCCAGTTATAGCTTTGGCAACACCTGAATAGTGATCGGAATTATTAGTAACTACTAAATCTTGTCTTGAATGATTGCGTAGTACTGTGTTTGGGCTTCCCGTTTTTCCAAGCATGTCGTAAAAAGCAACAAAGGCTTTTTGTTTGGCTTTGTTGAGTGTCGGGTTTACTTCTTGGCTTACATACCTGGATTGAATGTCATTTAGTAACGTAAGACGTTCGGCGCTTTCTGCGTTTAGATGTGATTCAATATCTATGTCTGGAAATCCTGGTCTGGCTAAATTTGTTTTCAGCTGACCTAAAAACTGCCTCCACCAGGAGGGATCAGCCCCTTCGCTTATGAAAGCATCGAGGCTGGCTCTTTCATGAAAATTAAAAGCGCCCATTGTTTTTTCCATAGCCTTATCAAAGTATTTCTGAAGCAATTCAGGAGATAGGCTAACGTTGCTATAAACTTCGTTAATAGCTGCTTGGTTATCTATTATAACAGCGCTATATCGATTGCCGTAAGTATCAGCTACTTCAAACGGCCGACTTGGGTTGTCACTGAGTAAGCCTTTTTGGTCAAGCCTTTGGTGTAGCAAGCGACCATCGAGAGTGATCGTTCCTGGTTTAGGAGGGAAAAAAGTATTAATGATTGGTTTTAGTTCTCCCGTTTTGCAGGGAAACGCTCGCTCGTCCTCAGCCAAGCATTTGCCTGTTTCAGCTAGTGTCCAATTTCTGTTTTGATTTTCAGTTTCTAAAGGAAGCTCCTTATTGAACTGACTAATTGGTGCGAATTTGTCATCGGTTAATTGGTCGAATTTAATTCCTAATTGACTGGCCCAAATCGCTACGACAGAATCATATGATGCTGGAATTTTGTTTAAAGCGGTTTCAGTATCTGCTGAATTGTCAAACGTAGCGGTCTGCTGAAGAAAACTTCTCCATTTTTCTGCATTATTTTCTTTTGAGATTTCTACTCGTATCCACTTTTCAACTTCGGCCATCGAAATGTCCATCGGGATTTCAAAACCTTGAGCAATAAGATCAGTTAGTATTTTATGCCAAATCTCCTTAGCTTGAGGGACGGTATCCATAATCTGCATCACCTCATGCAGGCTAAAAGTGTCGTTGTCTGCTTGCCACGCCGCTAGTTGTTTGGGGGCATCGATATATTTGACCAGTTTATCTTTAGCCTCAGTAAATGCAAGGACGAGCATTACTGCGTAAGCGGCACTTTCGGCAATCATGAGATAACCTTCACGGTTATGATTTGTATGCTTGTGTCCATATTCACCTTCACTTTCGATTCCGGTTAATCGCCTAAATGTGTGAGAAAAGCTAGAAAGAAGCATTTTTTAAATAGATTTTAATTACGACTTACTTCTACCTTGATTTGACCAATAGTCAAACTCATTTTATTAAACAAAAAGCACCCCTTGTGAGTGCTTTTTTCAATTCTATTTTTCTAATTACGCCTTCTCTCCCGCCATCTCTCTCCAGGTGACGAGCATAGGGGCTGCGAGGAAGATAGAGGAGTATGTCCCGATCAAAATACCAATCGTTAGAGCGAGGACGAAGAAGAAAATAGACGGAGCGCCAAAGAGGAGCAGCGCAATGAGCGGTAGGAGCGTCGATACGGACGTATTAAGCGACCGCATGAGTGTTTGCTGTACTGACTTCTCTATGGTGTCTTCAAACGTCTCTGAGGCTTTCTGAAGCCGGATGTTTTCTCTGACTCGATCAAGGATCACGATCGTGTCATTGACCGAGAAACCGAGGGTTGCGAGTAGTGCGGTGATAAACGGGAGATCAAGCTCCACTTGAAAAAAGAAACCGAGTAAGACAAAGATCCCGGTGACAATGATAATATCATGAAAGAGTGCGAGGATCGCCACTCCACCAAATCGCCAAGGATTGATTGATTCTGGGATTTTTCGGAAAGC
>CALIGR010000082.1 GCA_938021445.1 uncultured Candidatus Altimarinota bacterium | reverse complement strand
ATAAACTCTGGAGAAAAATGTTGTTTTAGGTCTTTCAAAACATCACTTTTGGCGATATCAAATTCATGATCGTGCACGGTTAAGTCGTCTTTCGAGTCACTAAAACCGATACTATTAGCTTCTTTTTGGAAGCGAGTCGCTCCCACATTTGAAGTCAGGATTAAGATCGTGTTTTTGAAATTTATTTTTCGGCCTTTTCCATCTGTCACGACTCCATCTTCAAGAATCTGAAGCAGCAAACTGTGCAGCTCTTTATGCGCTTTTTCCACTTCATCAAATAGTATGATACTGTAAGGCTGCTTTCGAACTTTCTCTGTTAGCTCTCCACCGTTTTCATATCCCACATATCCGGCCGTCGCCCCAACTAATCGAGAGGCTGTATGAGGCGATGAAAATTCGGACATATCTATTTTGATAAGCGCTTTTTCATCATGATAAACGAGATCTGCGAGCTGTTTTACTAGCTCTGTTTTTCCAACACCAGTTGGCCCCATAAACATAAAGGCCCCCAGTGGCCGCTTTGGATCATTCAGCCCAAGACGAGAACGTCTAATGGACTGAGAAATTTGTTCGATCGCTTCGTTTTGACCAAGGATTCTTTTTTGAAGTATTTTCTCCAAATCTTTTAGCTCATTTAGCTCTGAAGCCATAAGTGTTGAAGCTGGAATACCCGTCATTTGATGAATCACATTGGCAATGTGATCGACATTCACTGTCTTAATCCTCTTCGGATCTACTTTTTGCTGTCTGATCTTCTGCATCTCGGTCTCCACCTTTTGAATGTCTTGATGTAGGTCATTCGCTTTTTGGTAGTTTTGTTTGATGACGGCTTCTTCTTTTTTCTTTTCTAAGCTTGCCAGTTTTTGTTTTAACTTTTTGAGTTCTCCGCCTACTTTTCGGTTCGTCACCGATTGAGAAGCACACGCCTCATCCAAAAGATCAAAAGCTTTGTCTGGTAAAAAACGATCGGTGATATAACGCTGTGAAAGTTTCACAGCGGCCACAATGGCTTCGTCATTTACCTGGACGTTATGATACGCTTCGTAGTGAGGACAAACTCCCCGAAGAATTTGAATCGCTTCGTCCTGGCTTGGCTCTGGCACCATTACCCCTTGAAAACGACGAGCGAGTGCTGCGTCTTTTTCTACATGTTTTTGGTACTCATCCGACGTTGTGGCACCAATCACCTGCACCTGACCTCGTGAAAGGGCTGGTTTCAGTATATTGGCGGCGTCAAGCGTCCCTTCGGCACTCCCAGCTCCAATAATCGTGTGTAATTCATCAATAAAGATAATGACTTCATTTTCTAGCTCTTTCGCTTCGTCTAAAAGTCTTTTTATTCGTTCTTCAAACTCACCTCGGTATTTCGTTCCGGCAACTAGGTCCGTCATAGAAAGTGATAATACTCGCTTTTCTATAAGGCTATCTGGCACATGTCCTTCAGCAACTTTTTGAGCTAAACCTTCAACAATCGCCGTTTTCCCAACTCCTGGATCTCCCAAAAGACAAGGATTATTTTTCGTTTTTCGGCATAAAATTTGCACCACTCGATCGATTTCTTTTTCTCTTCCGACAATTTTATCTATTTTCCCCTGCCTGCAGAGCTCGGTGAGATCGGTACAAAAGTAATCAAGGGCAAGCTTCTTCTTCCTTGATTTCCTTGGCTCGTCTGGTCCCTCACTATCGGTCACATCTTCAGCGCTATTACTCCTACTTGGAAGCTGGCCTCCACTTCCTCCTCGATCAACAAAAACACCGGCTAAAACCCCCTGAAGCCCTGAAAGTAAGTTTTCAATTGGATGCACTCCATCCGCTCCCAGCGTTGGTGGTGGAGTTCCTTGTGGCTTTTGAAATAAGTTCTCCAAATACTCAACTAGCTGTTTAGGCTTGATCATCAGTGTTTCCAAAATATGCACGGCTCCCGAGTTTCCTTGAGAAACCAACGCATAGAGTAAGTGCTCTGAATCAACCATACTGTGATCAAACTCAAGCGCGGCTCTTGCCGCTTCTTCAATAACCTTTTGAGAAAAAGAAGAAAGCACGTTGTCTGGGTTTGGCCCTGCATCACTTTTTTTAAGTTCTTCTGAAAGTCTAAAAGCACTTTCATAGGTGACTCCGAAATTTCTTAAAATAACACCGCCTAAAGATTTAGGCTGTCTGAGTATTCCAAGCAATAAATGCTGTGTCTGGATCTGACTTTCTCCGAGTTTCGTCATTTCCTCTTGAGCGAGGACAATCGCGTTCTTGGCAAAATGAGTAAAGGAGTCAAAGTGTGAAGACATAAAAAGTGATGCTAATTAAGTATTTATATTCTGACTATTTTAACGAAAAAATCTAAAAACCGCCACAAAGTCAATTTGCGATTGTTTCGGGTTATCGTGAAGTAAGTTAATTAGTCGGCCGAGCCTCCCCTTCAACCAGTGCGTGAGCCTGCGATCTGATATAGACAAAACGAGCGGTACCACGACTGACTAACGTCCCTTTTGATGATATACCTGAAGCGTACTCCTGTGTTTGGAGTCGCGCCATCTCTGAATCAAGATTTTCATTTTCTTGAGCCAAAGTTGCAAACTCAACACCAGCTTGGTTGAGTGTATATCCGTTGAGAGCAATTTGATTTAGAAGGAATAGCTGCCAGGTAAATAAAGTTACCACGCAGATCATCAGAAAAGACAACAACATTTGTCTTGTTTGATGGGCTACTAAATACAAATTAAACCTCTTTTTTCTGACGTTGTGGGACATCATTACTAATGATAAGCTCTCCAATTTTTGGACGCAAGCAAAAAAACGCTTACTTTTATGAACGACATGCGAAAAATAGAAATTCCAGGCAGCAAATCTATCACTAATCGAGCTTTGATCTTAGCCGCTATATCCGATAAGCCCGTTATCTTAAAGGGAATCCTTGAATCCGACGACTCTAGGTACATGCAGGAAGCCTTACGACAATTTGGAGTGGACATTGAGCCGGTAGGTGTAAAGTCTATAAAAGTCACTCCTCCCGTAAAACTCAAAGCCCGGGGGGCCGAAATTTTTATCGGCAATGCCGGAACCGC
>CALIGR010000081.1 GCA_938021445.1 uncultured Candidatus Altimarinota bacterium | reverse complement strand
TTTTGCAATGCGCTTCGCGTTACTTTTTTCGGATCAATTATCCCGGCAGCAATTAGGTCTTTAACTTTCCCTTCTGCGGCATCAAATCCGAACTTATCACCATCGGTGTTAAGCACCTCGTTTACAATTACAGAACCCTCAAATCCTGCATTTTCAGCAATTTGTCTTACTGGAGCTTCTAGCGCTTTGGCGACAATGTGAACCCCAACGAGCTCTTCGTCGTTTCCGACCTGCATTCCTTCAAGGGCTTGAGCGGCTCGAAGTAGAGCCGTCCCACCACCGGCAATGACGCCTTCAGCTGAAGCCGCTTTTGTGGCGAGTACCGCATCTTCAATTCGGTGTTTCTTTTCTTTTAGTTCTACCTCTGTAGCCGCTCCTACTTTAATAACCGCCACCCCACCTCCGAGCTTGGCTCTTCTCTCGGCCAGCTTTTCTCGGTCATATTCTGAACTTGATCGATCAATCTCGTTTTCGATTTCACTAATCCGATCTTTTATCGACGTCGTTTCCCCAGCTCCATCAACGATGGTTGTCGTGTCCTTGGTCGCGATAACTTTTTTGGCTTTTCCGAGATCTTCAATTTGGGCTTGGTCTAGTTTCATTCCCAGTTCTTCAGAAACAACACGCCCTCCGGTCAAAATGGCGAGATCCTGAAGCATGGCTTTTCGTCGGTCTCCAAATCCAGGCGCTTTGACGGCAAGTACGTTGAAGGTCCCTCTTAGTTTATTGACCACAAGTGTGGCCAGGGCTTCAGATTCAACATCTTCAGCGATGATCAGTAGATTTTTGTCTCCAGATTGAACCACGCCTTCTAGCAGTGGTAAAATATCCTGAATGCTTGAAATTTTAGAGTCGGTTAGAAGTATCCGAGGATTTTCTAACACCGCTTCCATGTGATCGGTATCGGTTACCATGTAGGGAGAGAGGTATCCGTTGTCAAATTGCATCCCTTCTACAACCTCTTTAACGAGGCCCATTGTGTTTCCATCTTCAACGGTTACGACACCGTCAGCTCCAACCTGTTCAAACACTTCAGCAATAACTTTTCCGACTTCTGGGTTTTGGGCTGAAATAGTCGCCACCTGCTCGATTCTTTCTTTTGAATCAGCGATTGGTTCTGCCATTTTTTCGAGCTCATGAACCACAACGGCAACCGCTTTATCGATCCCCCGTTGGATAGCGATTGGGTTGGCTCCAGCCGTTACATTTTTGAGGCCTTCGGTGATGATGGCATCCGCTAAGACCGTGGCCGTAGTGGTTCCATCTCCGGCTGAGTCATTGGTCTTTGTCGCGACTTCTTTTGCGAGCGTGGCACCCATGTTTTCAAATCGATCTTCAAATTCTACTTCTTTTGCAATCGTCACTCCATCGTTGGTAACGACAGGGGATCCATATGATTTTTCTAAAATTACATTTCGTCCTTTTGGCCCCATAGTGACTCGAACACTGTCTGCGAGTTTTCTAACCCCCGCTGCAACTCCCGCTCGAGCTTCATCTCCAAATTTTATATCTTTTGCCATGATTATTTTTGATTAAATGATTTTTTATTATTTCTAAGCTTGTTCTACCGCAAGGATAGAATCAAAACCGAGAATATAGAGTTCTTCGCCTTCTACTTTGATTTCCGTTGGGGCGTATTTGGTAAAGACAATCGTATCGCCTTCTTTGACTGGACATTCGTACATTTGACCATCTTTCATTCGTCCAGGACCACAAGCGATAATTTCGCCTTTCATTGGTTTTTCTTTCGAAACGGTGTCTGGAATAACAATCCCAGAAGCCGTTGTGGTTTCACCCTCAAGCGGTCGGACAATCACGTTGTCTCCAATAGGAATTAGCTTTGCCATTTTTATGAGTATTTTAAAAATTAAAAACGATGCGATTTTAGCAATCGACGGCTCTGACTGCAAGAAAAAATTAGCAGTTTTTTGGCAAGAGTGCTAATTGGGTTTATTTTTTTGATACTTAAAGAGGTTTAAATAAGATAAGCATCGAATAATCTAAGCGTTCGTATGACAAGGATTTTAACCGGTATGCAGTCGAGCGGGAATTCCCACTTAGGGAACTATTTTGGAATGATGAAACCAGCAAAATCTCTTCAGGATGAAAGAGAGAATGAATGTTTCTACTTTGTAGCCGACCTTCACAGTTTCACCTCAAAGCAAGATCCAGAACTATTTAGACAAAACCAGCTCTCAGGCGTTTTAGATTGGCTAGCCCTCGTTATAGATACGGATAGATCAGTCTTTTACCGACAGTCAGACATCAGAGCTCATACAGAGCTTTTATGGTATCTCTCTTGCTTGACGCCTTTTGGGCTTATGGAAAGAGCGCATTCTTATAAAGACAAGACTGCCAAAGGTCTAGAGGCCAATGTTGGTCTTTTTACCTATCCGATACTTATGGCGGCTGACATTATTTTATATGATGCGGAAGTGGTTCCGGTTGGAAAAGATCAAAAACAGCATGTAGAGATGGCTCGAGATTTGGCCCAAAAATTTAATCATCATTTTGGAGAAACGTTTGTGCTTCCCGAATCCCAGATACAAGAAGAAGTCCAGACTATTCCTGGTTTAGATGGAGCAAAAATGTCTAAATCTTATGGTAATACGATTGAGATTTTTGCCGATGAAAAAACGCTCAAGAAAAAAATCATGTCGATTAAGACGGAGTCTTTAGAATTGGGAGAACCGATGGTCCCAGAAACTTGTAATGTCATGCAGTATCATCGACTTTTTGGAAATCCAAATGTGGCTCAACTTGAAAATAATTACCGAGCCGGAAATATTGGATTTGGAGACAGTAAGAAGCAGTTGTTTGAGTTTGTCTGGGAGTATTTTGCTGAAGCCAGAGTAAAGCGAGAAAAACTCGCTTCAGATCCAGCTGAAGTTGAAAACATTCTTAAAAACGGCGCTCAAAGCGCAAATAATATCGCGGAAGCAAAATTAGAACTCGTTCGCTCAAAATTTGGACTGAGTCCGAGACACTTGGTTTAAGCTTGAATCTATGATACAATGGGCAGATTAATCAAAAAATTATGCCTGCGCATCAGTTTGACTTCGGCAATCCCTTATTTCGTTGGACTGCTCACGATTACCATCCCTATGAGCGTAGCTTCATCTGGTATGCGGTTTTTTTCACGGTGATGATTGGGATTGGTTCATTCCTTACGTTTTTTAGTGGGGATTTTGGATGGATCTCTGGACTCTGTTTTTTTATCATCATGGGACTTTATTGTTACACACACAAAGATGGAGAAAAAGATCATGAGGTCATTATTTTAGAGAAAGGCATCATGATTGACCGAAGAAAAGTTCTCTTGTGGGAACAGATTGAAGGGTACTGGTTTAACTATGACCCAACAGTCGCCGTTATTAATTTTGAAAGAAAAAGTCAAATGGGACTTGAGACCATTCCTCTTCAAATGGGCGACTTAACGCCTGATGTATTTCGACGTGCGTTGGCTGAGACTGATATAAAAGAGATGATGGACAGAAAAGAATCCTTAGCTGATCTTTGGATCCGAGTTTTCAAGCTTTAATTTACAAAAATAAATGTCTGGAACTGGAGTGAATTCTAATAGCCCTTCTGGAACTT
>CALIGR010000080.1 GCA_938021445.1 uncultured Candidatus Altimarinota bacterium | reverse complement strand
CCCATTGAAACTCGCATCCAGAAGTGCTGAGGCGCTTCAATTTTTTCTTCATTAATATGAATAAAGTATCGATCATAAAGTGTCTGAAGCCCTAGGTAGTTTAGTTCTCTGTCTCGTTCTGGCTTGAGCGCATTTGTAATTTTATCAAGGTCAAACTTGAGTAGCTCTGGATTAAGACGCTCGGCCTCAACCCCTCGCTTGAGATTCCGAATGAAACTATCAGTGTACATCACCTCTAGAGTTTTTCCGTTGAATTTTTCGGCAAAAACTTCTCGATAAACGGTCTCTAATAGAAGTCTTGAGGCTAAGAATGAATATTCTGGGTCTCGTTCGATAAAGGCTTTAGCCGCCATTACGAGGGCCTTTGAAATTTCTTTTGTGGTAATTCCGTCATAGACGTTTCTTTTTACCTCTTCAACCATTGCCTCTTCATTGATAAAGCCAAGATCATTCGCCGCTCGGCCAATAGCGTTTTGAACTTTCCCGACATTAAACGTCGCGGTCTGTCCGTTGCTTTTGGTGACTTTAAGTAAGTTTTGCTCAATTTTCATGAGTTCCTCAAGTCGTGCCTCCGCTCGAAGTCTCGCGTGTTCCGCCCGGTATAAGATGTACTGCTTGGCAATTTCAAAATTACCAGACTCAACCAGGTGTTTCTCTACAATATTTTGGATATCTTCTACTGATGGAACTGTTTCTAGTCCATCATACTTTTGATCTAGATCTGTCTTGACCTGATCAGACAACTCTAACAACAATGATTCACTAAAAGTTTGACCGGTTTTTTCTGTCACAGAACTCGCCGCTTTGCTAATCGCAACAGTGATGAAATTTTGATCAAAATCGACGAGATTTCCCGTCCGTTTGCGAATCTTTGTAAGCGTCATGGTGTACTTTAATTTAGAGAGTAAAAAATGCGTTTGAGGGGACAAAAATACACAGCACTCTATAACTATTTTGTTAGAGTTCTGGTTTTTGAAATAAACTTTTTGCAAATCCTTTTTGGACTTTTTTTTGTTTGAAACCCTATATATTGGGCGCAAAGAAAAATATAGCCACTACATATAGTGTGTGCAAATATTCGTGACAAAAAAAGTTTGCGAGATTACTGATTAGTTTTTTTAGTAAAATTGAGGTATAATGAAAAGATTTAAAAATGGTTAGACGAGTCCCTGATGAAAGCGAGCAAAGAGAGCAATTGGTAGGCCAACTTGTTGCAATGTTTTTTGAGGCAAATTTTCTGACCAACGAAGTAAAACAAGCCATTATAAAAAATAGTCGTGCTAGAGATGAACCGCAGAACACTTTTTGGATTCACTTTGACCAGGTCCTAAAGAACCTGTCAAATCCGGGAAACAAAGTACTTGTTCTAAATACACTAGATCAATTTAGAAAAAAATGGCTTTCTGAAACCGAAGACTTAGATCAAGAAACCATACATGCCATCGAGACCCAACTACTATTAACTACTATGAGATTTGAAGATGGTGCAGACCATGATTTGTGGGTTTATGTTTTTACTGGGACATACGAAAATTTTCAGACCGAATTGGCCAATAATTTAGCTGATTTTTATAGAACTCGAATCGAAGGCAGAATCAAAAACTCGGATTGACTTAAGCAAACACTGGAAATAGCCTGGCACTGTTATGCTACAGGATTTTTTTCTCGGTATCGTACAGGGGGCGACAGAGTTTTTGCCCGTTTCTTCGAGTGGCCACTTATGGCTGGTGGAGCATTTTTTAGGCATCCATGAAAACTTCAACCTCACTATTGCATTACACCTGGCGACTCTTCTTGCCGTTGTGGTGTACTACTATCAGTCTATTTGGGATATAAAGATCAATAGTCTCAAGTATGTATTCTCCGCCGAGTCTAGAAAAAACAAAAAAGTGACAGCCGATGGAATTTTGGGGATGCAGTTGATTGTGGCGACCTTGGTGACTTTTGTGGTGGCGTTGAGTTTGAAAGATTTTGTGACGGAGCAGATCAGTCTCAACTTAGTCGCTGGGACGTTGATCGCGACAGGGATCTTAATCGTGATCGCAGAAAAAGGTCGTCCAAAAACAGAGACTAACCTGAACTGGTGGATGGTTATCGGTCTTGGTCTCATGCAAGGGCTCGCGGTTATCCCAGGGCTTTCTAGGTCTGGGCTCACTATTGCGTTTTTAGTGCTCCTCGGGATCAATCGACAAATCTCTGCTAAGATCTCTTTTTTGCTCTCTATTCCGACCATACTCGGGGCTGGCTTTTTTATGCTCAAAGACAATAACTGGTCACTCCCCCTCTCTGGCAGTGAGTTACTCGGCTGCGCTGTTGCCTTTATGGTAGCCTTAATAACCATTCACTGGATGACCAAGCTTATCAATAAGCACTGGATCTGGTTTGCTCCCTATTGTATCGGGTTGGGACTTATATTACTGATTTTTTAAAACATGGACTTCATCCTCGCGTCTTCTTCCAAAAACCGACAAAAGTTACTCCATGAACTCGGATATGATTTTGAAATAAAAATACCGGACTATGCAGAAATTATTAATCCTGATCTGCGTCCACACGAGCAGGTTTTAGAATTTGCCAAAGGCAAGGCTCTATCGGCTTGGAACATTGAAATGAAATCACCGCTTATAGGTCTCGACTCGATGATTCACTTTGAGGGAAAGTCACTCGGAAAGCCTAAAAGCAAAGCTGAGGCTCAAAATATGATCGAAAACTTTAAAGGAAAATGGCAGGAAGTCATTACAGGAGTTTGTGTTTTTTTTCCTGGAGGCGACACCCAATCATTTTATGAAATATCTAAGGTGAAATTTAGAGCTGATATTTCAGAGACAGAGCTCAATGATTTTTTAGACACTAAAATATGGGAAGGCAAGTGTGGTGGATATTCGGTTTTAAGCTCTGGTATAAAGCTGATTGAATCTATTGAGGGCGATTTTTACAATATTATTGGAATTCCTATTTTGAAGTTAAATCAGGCTTTGAGAAGTCGCTAAAATCTGGTATAATAGGGAGAATGACTAAATTCTATTTTCAAGCCGTTACCACCGAAGGCAAACAGATCTCGGGGCATATCGAGGCCGAAAATCTGGAAGCAGCCCGAGGCAAACTTGGAGAAAGTAAGTTATCAATTCTTACCCTTGAAGAAAAAACGGATCAATTCAGCACCACGAAAGAAGGCTTTAGTGTTTTCCAATTCGAAGGACTCAATGACCAACATAAGACCGTCAAGGGAACCATCGAGGCTATCGACCGCTATGCCGCTTATAAAAAGTTGCGAGTTTCCTACAAGCTTGAAGTTTTTTACCTCGTCGAAAAAAATTTAGACGCAGCCCAAAAAGCTCAACTACAAAAACAAGGCATCGAAAAAGAACTTGAAGATAAACTGATTATGGAACTTCGTTTGGAAGAGAGAAAAAATAGTAAAAAAAAGAAAAGAAAGAAATCTGATACAAATGCAGAGTTAAAAAAAGCCGTCGAAAGTAACGAAAAAGAGCGACAATTTATTGTAGATAAGATCGATGGAGTCTTAGCAGAGGTCGTTCCATTGCTAGAAGAAAATAGTGAATATATCGATCCCAATAAGAAAAGAGAGATCGAAACGCGTATTGATTTACTCGTCAGGCTCAAACACTCAAACTCAGTTGATCATCTTAAAAGTCTAACCAAAAAACTACTCACTCAGATCAGTGAAGATGAGATTTTTTTACAAGATGCCAATATTCCCGAAGAGCTAAAAGAAGAGATAAACCGAAGAAAGAACCAGTTTCAAGCTATTGGTGGTAAGTTTGATAAACTGGTTGGCCGGGGAATGCTCAACATCGAAGATGCTCTAGCTCAAATTGATGTTAATGAATTCGCCTGGTTCATTCGTCATGGACGGATTATTGAGAAAATCACCACGCTCTTTTACAGTTTTATCCTGTGGCTCGGACTCTTGATTTCAGTGCTCCTTCTTTTTTATATCGCACAATACATATTCGACTCCGAATCTATAACAAAATCACTTTGGGCCGGTTCTCCTGTACTTTGGTACTTTTGGGGACTCTGTGCGCTCATCGGAACCTCTTTTTATTTTGTCCGTCTTAATCCTCGAAAGAGTTGGTGGGATAATCTTTCCGTTGGGGCTTCTTATACCGTTCTCGCAATCGTTTACACCGTTCAATTTCCTGTTTTATTTTTCTGGACCCAATAAATCCTGTGCTCAAAGGACTTGTTTAACCTCCAAAATTCATTAAAAAAGAAGTACTTATGAATTTTTCAAAGTTCAGTTTTGAGTTCTTCGACATTAACATTTATGGAGCCTTAACCGCTCTTACGTTTTTCTTTGCGAGTTATTATTATTATGGACGGCTTAAGAAAGCTAAACTCGATCTTGAGTTTTTTGCACATCATTTTTGGCGATGGATTCTCGTGGGTCTTTTTGGAGGACGACTAATTGCGTGCCTATTAAATCCACAAATTTTTGCAGACGACGGCCCAATAGCTTTTTTATTTTTCTGGATTGAGGGGTTCAATTTTTGGGGAGCGGTCATTGCCATACTGTTGCTTATGTATCGAGATCTATCTCGTGAAGGAAAACCTTTCTGGAGCTGGTTTGATTTGATGATGATGCCACTAATTGTGGGCTATATGTTGGTAGATGTATATGGCTATATTTCTGGAGCTATATACGGCCGAGAAACTGATCTATTTTGGGGTATCCAGTATGAGACTTTTGGCGTTGATATTCTCAACCCTGTTCATCCGGTAACCCTCTACGCGCTACTTTTACATTTCGCCTGGTTTCTCTGGTTTCGTAAAAATGAACATATTTGGATTCGAAGACCGGGAAAATCGACCGTACTTACTATTCTCGTACTACTCCTGATCGACCTCTTTATGCATAGCTTTCGGGGAGACAGCACTTGGGTTATTTTTAGATATGTCCGTATCGAGCAAGTGTTTGACCTCATTCTCATTAGCGCTCTGCTTTGGGGATACCGAAAGATTCCAGAGGCTAAGGCTTAAAAAAACAGGCGAGTTACCGCCTGTTCTTAAATTATTACCAACACTTCAAAACTCTTAGTTACAAGTTGTGCAGTGGTTTACGGTACTTCGGTAGTAAGGAGCTGAGTGGTTTTGAACTTGTCGATTCTGAGTGTATCGACCGTTATTTATTTGATTTTGACCTGGGTAACAAGGCGCTTTGTACTCAGATGGCGCTCGAAATCGAGTTCCAGTCGTTCCTCCGTTTTTAGAGTAAACAACTCTTGTTTGAGGGATTTCACATCCACCTGGACAAGACTTTGTAGTGTAGTTATACGTTTTATACGTTCCTCGATTACTTGGCAGTGTGTAGTAAGTTTTTTTCTCACAGTTCACACAGTTTGAACTTTGTCGTTGGTAACCGTAGTTATTTCGGTTTACTTGATTGTGGTTGTAACCATTTGAAGTGTAATTTGAAATATAGCTCCCTTGAGCGTGAGCATAGTGTTTGTTGTTGTTATCATTGTAGTAGTAAGGTCCTTGGTAACGATAGACATTGTACTGCTCACCGTAGTGAGAATGAGGCGCTCCGTAGTAAGATTCTGGCGTTGGTGTTTTCACCGCTGACGCCGTGCCAAAAAAAGCAAAGGCAAGCGACAGCATAAGAAGTGTTTTTTTCATAGTGTGGGAAAAAAGAAATAATAAATAGAAAACAAAACTCTCGTAAAAATCTAATAGATTATCTCAAGAGCTTTATTTTTGTTTTCGTCTATATATTTACAAAAACAACAAATCTTTATCAAATACAAATCCACTTCAGAGCTTAGTTCTGATTGCTTTTATTTTTTAATGTTTTTTAAAGTTACTAAAGTGACCAATTTATAGCGTCCTGCCCTCGCTCAACTAAGTATTGATTTGCCAGACTGAAGTGTCGGCATCCCAAAAACCCAGTATGAGCTGAAAATGGTGATGGATGTGGCGCTTCTAACAAGAGGTGTTTATGACTATCAATTAAGCTGGATTTTGACTGAGCCAATTTCCCCCAAAGCATAAAGACAAGGTTCTCACGATTGTCTGACAGTTTTTTTATCACTTCATCCGTAAAAAAATTCCAGCCGAT
>CALIGR010000079.1 GCA_938021445.1 uncultured Candidatus Altimarinota bacterium | reverse complement strand
CAAATCTTCCCACTTCTGGTCCTGCTCTTCGGCTAGTTTTTGGGCTTGCTCTTCAGCTACTTTTTGAGCGGTGAAATAAGTTGCATCAATATGCACTTTATTGATTTCTGTTTGATACTTCTGATTCCAGAGATCTTGTTTTTGTTGGTTGTATTGAGCTATTTGATCATCATAGTCAGAAAATGATTTTTGATAGACATCCCTAGCCGCTTCTAGGTCTTCATAGGCCTGAAGACCTTTAAAGTTATTTTCATCATAATCAGAATAGCTCGCGGTAATAAAATGAAGCGCTTTATCCAAGTTTTTATAATTTTTAAACGGCTCAGAAACGCTTTCGACAATAGACTGCGCATCAGGCAAAAATCCATGGTATCCTTTGAGCTGAGACTCTAGAGATTTAAGTTTTTCATTGGAAATATTTCGCTCACTTCGAGTATTTGCATAGATCTGATGATAAGTGTTCAGTAAATTAGGATAATAACTTGGTGCCCCACCAGCTTGGATGGCTTGGTGAATACGAGTTACATTCAGCTTTGCTGATTCTTCACTGTGAGTCACTCTGATATTCGTTTCGATTTCCTGACCGTACTGACCTAATAAGTCTTGATATTCTGAATCTTTCGGAGTCACTGTACTTTGTAAATACTGAGCTTTAAGGCTTTCATAATCACTTGATGTCTCTTTTAGTGTGAAAATATTTAGCAACGCTTGAAGCTTACTCGCTGACGCAAGGTCCTCCTTATACATTTCATAATCACTTTTTAGTGAATCTTGCTCTGAAGTCAGCGCATTAAGCGTTTCAGTGAGTATGTCTTGATTAGTTTCTAACGTCTTTATCTCATCTCTGACCCTATTTCTTCCTACAACCTCTTTTCGATAATCCAAATAAGCAGCACGACGAGATTTGCCGGCTTCTTGGTAGGCGGCCAGTGCTTCTCGGTACACCGCGAGTGGTTCTGTTCTCGCTGTTTGAGCGGCTATAAATTTGGCCTGTGCTGCCCGGTAAACGTCTCTCGCTTCAAAGAAAATAGCTTTATTTGCCTCACTTCCATCCGCTTTGTAAGCCGCATAAGCACTTCTGTGTTTTGCTAGCTCGGCACGACGAATAATCAGTGCCTCTTGATACACTTTATGCTTAGCTAAGTAATCTGCTCGTGTTGTTCGATAACGAGCGAGATGGTCTTGAAATAACGTATTTTTTTCTCGGTACATAACTAATTCAGCTCTTCGATCTACTTCCAGTGCGGCGTAGGCTTTCTTTTTATCTGCAATAGATTTAGTCAGAGCCACTTGTTCATTTTTAGCCTCCACTAGTGCTTCCCTGGCTTCTTCATAACGGGCCACTGAAGCTGTTTTTTCTGGAAACTCAACTTTTTGACCTGACTTATACAAGCTGACGATCTGCTCATACTCCAGCACAACCTCTGATTTTTTGGGGACTTTTGGTGCGGTCATTGTTTGAGAAACTTCTGCCTCAAATTTTTCTTTTTGATCCGTTTGTGCTTTTTTAAGAATGGCTGATCGGAACTGGTTCGTTTCTCCAGGCTGAATACTTGTGCCGACATATTGGTTCCAGTATGAAGTCAGACTAGACTGATAAGTACTAGAGAGTTTTACAGTGCTCGTAGCTTTCTTTTCTCTCTGCCAGATCCCCCAAAGGCTCATGAGTAATCCTCCGGCCCCAAGCAATCCTTTATGCTCTCCCCAGATACTCCAGTCTGCTTGATTTGTCGGCACTTGCCCTGATTTTGCTAGATCTTCAAACCAGCTATCAAGCGTGGACAAATTCCCACCCTTGATGAGTTCGAGCTCTTCCAATCGACGTCGACGCCACACCCCATAAGCGGTGGCCATTGCGAGAGACCCAACCCCAAGACCGAGTGACATTTTTTCCCAAGTCACCTCTCTGGTGCCGACTAGTTTTCCATTTTTCAACGTTCCATAGGCTGCATTGACATCGAAATTTTGGTCAAAGTACTGTTCTAGTTCTGCCGTCTTCTCAGGGTTTAACGAATCTAATGAGTTTGATTCAACTAAGTTTTTTAATCGCTCAAATTCTGTCAGGCTCACGCCCCCAACGGTATTGATCTGTTCTTCCAGTATTTGCTGGATAGGCGCCGGTTCAAAACCACCAAAAGTTTCGGCGTAAGAGACCTGGGCCAAATGCATCAAAAAACAAAGCCCTAAAACTCTCATGATCTGACGATGGCGACGATGATTCATATGATGAATAAAAAGAAATAGTCTATGAGCAAACCTAACTCCTCAGGTGGAACCTTTTTTATTTTTTCAATTTCATCCCCTGCTCTAATTTTTCAGAATATGGATTTTTCTGAAATAGAGTATATTTTAAATTTATATGTTATTCTTTGTTTTCTCCAAATTTTTTTTCGAAAAAACTTCAGACAAACTTCAGAATCAAGAACCAAGTTTCTTAATTTTTCGGCTTCAAAAGTCGGTAAACCATTTCCGCTACCTCACCTCTAGTAAGGTTCTGCCCAGGGACTTTAACGCTCTCTGGCACTGCATTCTGCTCATTTAAATAATCAAGATAGTGTTGATACCAGACAACTTCATCTGAAATAATTTTTTTCGCTGAAAACAAAGAAACCAAGATCTTACTGGCTTCGGCAAACTTCACATTTCTTTCTGGATGAAATCGTCCGTCTGGATAACCCTGTAAAAACCCCTGCTTTACCCCTTCACAGATATAATCATGATACCAATCTTCAGGCTGCACGTCTGGAAAATCTAAATCACAAGATCGCCCTTCTTCCAACCACCCTTTGGCCTTAAGGGCTATTTTTAAAAACTCAGCTCGATTAATCGTATTGTGAAGACGGAAAGTTCCGTCCGGGTATCCGCTTACGATTTCTTGATCCAGTAAATATCTTACTGAAGGTTTTAGAATAACACCTCGCTCTAAAAAACTATCAACAACATTCTGAGTATCAGAAAAAATAGTCATTTTTTCGAGTAAATTTACTGGAACCTCCCCGTAGCTATTTAATAAATGGTTAAAATAATAAACAGAATTCCCAACTGTAAAAATTTCAGCTGCCGTTTTTGAATCTACTTCGGCTTCTAGACTTCTTGATGAAAATAAAGGCTCTGGACTCTCTGCTCCCAAGAACAAATTTTCGAGCTTACCGGCTTTAACCTGAAAAGTGAAAACTAAGTCTAAATTATTCGAGCTCTCTCTATACTCTCTTACATGAACCTCATTCGAGATTTCATGATTATCGTCGATGCAATAATTCACTCCATAAAACTGGCCATTCCCTTGATTTGAAATTCTTTGCACCGCTTTCAAAATACCATTTTGGTCATAAGCAAAAGTGATAAGTTCTTTTGGTACTTGGCTCTCTTTTGGGAGCTTGGACCATTGACCACTTTCAGCCTCAATATAAAAAGACTCACTCGTCGACTGATTCGGATAAGTAAACATGCAGGACTCTTCCACAAAATAAGATTCTGCGACTCCTCCAAACAATAACGTAAAGATTAAAAATATATATTTCATAGGAAGTGTTTAAAATATTACGAAGCCATTTTGATCTTTTGGCATTACCATTAGCGATTTCGTTGATGGCGCATTTCTAAGCTGAAAATGTGGCCTATCTTTGAATTGAGCCCAATCGCCTCCCCAAAAGAAACCCAATTCTTTTCCAATACTCGAAACCCTTGCCCAATCTACATCATAATTAAACGAACTTCCCTTAATTTCAACAATATCTACCGCCAATCCATAATTATGGTAGCTCCCTCCACCTCGAACATAGGTAACAATGTTCCCTTTAGTGGTGCGTCCTTGTTCGTATAGCCTGTTTTGTTCTTCTATTGATCTAAATGCATCCGAGATTCTAAATTGAAGCCCCATTTCGGACTCCAGCCTATTTATAAATGTATTAGATATTTCTCTGATTTTTGGATGCAGAGTCTTGATCCTTTCATTTGTTTTATCATCCCACGTACTTGGTTCAAAGCGCTTCTCAATCACTTCCGTACTATTACCATATTCACTAACAGACCCCAACACTTGATGATACAGATTTTCCCAACGCTTTAATTCATTTTTCAGTCCCGCTCTTTTCGTCTGATCCGTTTCTAATCGAAGTAAAAAATGATGCCATTCGATAATCGCCCCTAAGTTTCGGACATAGGGTTGCTGGCCCGTGGGTAGATTTTCAACGCCATACTTTTGATCCAGAAAATTTCTAGACTCACCTACAAAATATTTTTCAAATAACGGTTTCAATTTCTCAACTCCTTCAGATTTATACTCAGTTACTAAAGAACGAGCTACACTGTTTTCACTTTCCACACTTGTTTCTCT
>CALIGR010000078.1 GCA_938021445.1 uncultured Candidatus Altimarinota bacterium | reverse complement strand
AAAAAGTAGACCCAAAAATCGAGCGTCTATAAAGGCTATTCCTAGACTGAGAACCAGCAAGCCCAAGCCCCCTGGATACGGGATTTTTTGACGCTTAAGATTATAGCGTTCTGGGAAATCCAGCAGTCCTATTTTCGGAAACAGCAAAACACTCATCAACGTGATGAGTACGCTTAGGAGTAAGCCTGTGAAAAAATAAGTTAGCATCTAGTCAGGCAGGACTATAACAGAAAAAAAAACGTAAGGAACCGATAGTATTGGTTCCAAACTAAGCCTCATCATAAGGACTTCTCACTGGAGCGGGAGCGGGCACCACTGGCACGGGTGCTGATGCGGGAGCAACTGAAGTTGGAGCTGATGTTTCAACTGGGGCGGCTACTGGGGCGGGCTTTGGTGGGGTAGGCGTTCGTCCAACCATAATTTTGGCGGGCCAAGCTCTATAGTTTGAAGGCCACACCTCACGCTCAAAGGTATTAGAATTAGCTGGTTTTATCTTTCGAACCCATTCAGCTCTAAATCCATCATGGCTATCCCCCACTTTATTTTTATGTCCTGGAGGTAGTGAATCAGTCACAATATATTTAGGACTCGGAGCTTTTCTTTTGTTTGAAATAAAGGGTCCCTCTATGACCACTTCACGATCATCGTGGGTTCCATAGAAAACAAAATAAAGGTCATTCCCCTCCATATAGGTCTGAAGCAATAGGTCTCCAGGCGTATCGTTGTCAAACTTAAAATCTTGAGATCCAAGGTAGATCGTAGCGTCCATTCCATACGGCTGATAGTAAGAAACCGCATAAGAGTGGTTTCGACGTTTAGTGATCGGGAGTCCTCCATTAAAAGCCGCTCGATAGACCGTACTGGAGACCTGGCAAACTCCCCCACCAAATTCTTTTTCGGTTGTATCTCCTTTTATCACCAGCTCTTCTTTATAACCCAACTCTGGACTTACTGATTTTAAAATACCGTTAAAGGAGAATGTTTCTCCTTTTTTCACAATATACCCATTATATTGCTTCATTGCGGTCTTAATATTATGAATTCGAGTCTTTGAAGACCCTTTGAAATTTGAAGTGCCAACGGCGACTACCTCTTTTATTCCACGAGCTTGAAGCGCTGGATCAACCTCAACTGCCGAATACTCTTTTTTCACTGAAACTCGAATCGCTGTCCGGTCATTCTGAAGAGCAAAATTCATCAAATTAACCAACTCCTCAATTTCAACTTTTTGATTTGAATCAATAGTACCTGTAAATGTAACACTCTCAGTTTCTTTATCATATCCAATAGTAGGCTTTTGAACTTCTTCTTCATTTGAATTAACTTGTTCAAGGCTGGTTTGATGAAGTGACTGATCCATGAGCCATTTCTTAAGCGCTTCTGCATCTACGCGTTTTTCTGATTTTTGATCCCAGTTAAAACCTAGAATATCTGGTGGCATTCGTTCATCAAAATCCACAGGATACGCCTGATTTCCAACTTTTAAATCGTAACGACTCGATTCAGTTACGATTGAAGAATGTTCTTCCAGGTCGAGTGAATAAATTCCATCAGGAAAAACTAAATCAATCACCTGCGCCTGGCTCACCGAGAAACTAAAACTAACACACAGGAGTGCACACAAAAAATTTAAAACTTTTGCGTTTAAAAATTTGGCACTACTCTTGAGTGTTTTTATCATTTTGTTTTGTGATATCGCCTTCGGATTGGGGTTCCTGAGCTTCAGCCTGGGCTGACATTAATTCGGGCAATTGACCCGAGCTGATGATTTCAATGGCACGGTTCAAAACCGTATCGACCTCATTCTCGTAATCTTCATCAGAAATTTCAACTATTTCGTCTGGTTCTATTCCAGCTTCATGTATGGATCTTTCTTTCGGCGTTAACCACTCCGAAACAGTCACCTTCAACGATGAGCCATCTGACAATGGTATTAGGTTCTGAACTGACCCTTTCCCAAAGCTTGTTTCGCCAAGCACATACCCACGATTATGGTCCTGGATCGCTCCAGCAAAAATCTCAGAAGCACTCGCAGATCCTCCATTTATAAGGACTAAAAGTGGTATATTGAGCAGTGAACCACCTCTTCGACTTACCAAGTCTCCACTGCTTCCAAAATTTCGACCTTTGGTTTTAACGACAACCTTTCGATCTAAGAATTCTGACATAATATCCACCGAAGCGTCTAGCAAACCTCCTCCATTATTTCTCAGATCAACAATCATGGCTTCAGGGTTTTTAAGAACGATGGCTTCTACGGCTGTTTGAAATTCTTCCGAAGCATTGGTGCCAAACTGATGAAGCGAAACAACCGCCACTTTTTCCTTCATTTCCCATTCCACTGACTTTATCACAATTTCATCACGGACAATTGTAATTTCTAGTGGTTTTCTTTCGCCTTCTCTAATGATCGTCAACGTTACTGGACTGCCCTTTGGACCCCTTATTTTAGCTACCGCCTCATCAATTGAGAGTCCATGCACTAATTCATCATTAACTTTATAGATAAAGTCACCACTTTTGAGTCCGGCTTTGTCGGCTGGACTTCCATTTACGGGCGCTACAATTACTAAATTTTCATCCTTAAACTCTATATACGCCCCAATCCCCTGGAACTCGCCTGACATAGACTCCTCAAACTCTTCAATTTCTTCTGGAGTCAAAAAAGTAGTGTAAGGGTCTCCTAACGATTGTACGAGGCCCTTCGTCGATCCATAGATCTGAGCTTTTGTATCAAAATCAGCCTCTGTTAGATAATTTTTCTCAAGGGTATTCCACGTTTCCCAAAAAATATCTAAATCAACGTTCTTAGATGAAACTCCAGATTTTCCAAACGGAGAAATTTTCAACCCAGGCTCTTTTCGCACTTCTCCAATCTCTGGTTCTAAAACCTGAGCGGCCTTTTCCTTTGGCGTCGAACCTTCCGCTGCCGCAGATGAAAATGTTTTCTGGCTTACACTCCACCCGAGAATAAACCCAATGATGGGAGCAATAATGAAAAACAAAAATCTTATATTTCTTTGGTAGTGAGCCATGTAGGATAATATTTAGAAGAATTCGAGCACGATTTTAAAGAAAATCAGTACACCAATCAAGCGCAACTTCGAACCGCTTCCGCCACGCATTCCGCGACGCCTTCATCAAAGGGCGATGGGATAATTTTTTCCGGAGTTGGGTCCTTTACCATGTCAGCCAAGCCGTGTGCCGCCGCTAGTTTCATTTTTTCTGTGATACTGTTAACGCCTGCATCAAAAGCCCCACGAAAGATCCCTGGGAAGACCAACACATTATTGATCTGATTTGGATAGTCGGATCGTCCCGTTGCCATAATTTTTACACCACACTTCGCCGCTAAATCAAAACTGATTTCTGGATCTGGATTTGCCATAGCAAAAATAACTGGATCCGTTTTCATGGAGGCAATCATTTCTGGTGTCAATATGTTGGCTTTTGAGACTCCCACAAAGACATC
>CALIGR010000077.1 GCA_938021445.1 uncultured Candidatus Altimarinota bacterium | reverse complement strand
TGGGACCGAAGTTGAAAATGCTTTTCTACTCGCCTGTATCTTTACCGGTATCGCTTTTATGATTGTTGGCTACTTAAAAGCAAAGGTAAATCAGGCGAATATACTAAAAGCCATTATCGAAACTTTATCACTCGGGGCCGTGGCCGCTGGGGTGGCTTATTTTGTCGGAGACTGGTTAGAGAAAATAATTATGTAACTTGATGAAGATACTTTTACTAGGGGCTTCTGGCTTACTTGGTTCAGCGTTTAAAAAAGTGCTAACAGACTCAGCTCATATTTTGTTCAGTCCAGCTCGTGCAGAATTAGATATTCTAGATGAAACCTCTCTTTTGGAGTACACAGAAGAACATTCGCCAGACCTAGTCATTAACTGTGTCGCCTATACCAATGTAGACTTAGCCGAGACTGAGCGGGATAAAAGCTACCTTCTAAATGCTAAGGCCATTGAACATCTCGTCAGTCTGCAGATCCCACTCATTAACTTCTCAACCGATTATGTCTTTGACTATGGTCTAGAGACCGGTGAAATTTCCGAAAATTACAAACGCACCGGGGTTAATTATTATGGAAAAACCAAACTTGAGGGAGAGCGGGTTCTAGAAACTTCTGAGATCAACTTTTGGAATATCAGAACGTCTTGGCTTTTTGGTCCGGGAGGGAAAAACTTTGTCTCAACGATCCTAAAATCATCCGAAACCAGAGACGAGTTAAAAGTCGTTGCCGACCAATATGGCCGCCCTACTTACGCACCAGATCTGGCACAGTTTGTGGCTGAAAACTTTATAGAAAAAGAGGAAGTCCCGTGTGGACATTACCACCTTCAAAACACAGGCCCTCGTGTTTCTTGGGCAGAGTTTGCCGAGCACTTTTTAAAACTAAAAAACTGGCCGGGCACGCTTATCCAGATCTCTACTTCCCAGTACCCAACAGCAGCCAAGCGCCCTCAAAACTCAGTCCTCGCTAACACGAAGTTAGAGTCAGAGATGCGTGACTGGAGAGAGGCGGTGGCGGATTACTTAGGCATAGACTAGTTTTTCAATGTTTTATTGTTTCCAGTACTAATCACGCTTTTGCCAGTACTTTGCTCAATTTGATTTTTTGCAACTTTAGCGACTTTTCCACCTTGTTCGGCTACCGCTTTATTTTCACCAAAGTCTTTAGGATTGGTTTCTTTTGAAATTTCGGTGGTACTGGCTTCTGAAAGCATAGTTAAAACCAGCTCAAGGTTAGTCATGTTATCTCCCAAGTTTTCTTTTTTTAGCCCTTTATGTTCCTTGTACTCTTTAGTGGTTTTTCCGGACCATTCTTTAGTAATGATATCAGTTAAGATCGCAAAACCTGATCCTTGAGATACACCTTGATTATTCCATTCATCGGTTAGCTCTTTTCTGATTTCTATAGACTTTAGTCTCTGGTTTATCCATGATTCAGAATAACCTTTTGCGAGATGTGTCTTCATAGCTCGATTAATACTTTTTTCTGGGTCTTCAGTTTCTTCTATGCGCTCATATCCAACTTCTGCAAGCCTGATTTTGAATGGCTCTGCTTTGGGAGAGGGGATAGACTGGATTAGACGGAAAAGAGTTTCAGTATCAGCAGCATCAGTAAGCCTCATCTTTCCATCGGAAGCTGGCATTTTCAACTGTCCCAATTTTTGGGACACTTCACTACCCTCATCCACTAGCCTAGTTTTCAATGCGCTCCAGTACTTCCGAGGCCGTGGACTTTCGGTCAAAACCTCAATAACATCTATCACAGAAAAATACCAAAGTTCAGCTTCTTCATCCCAGTACTTTCGTATTTTGGTTTGATCAAAGTTAATAAGAGATTCTTCCATATTTTGACCCTAGGATTTAAGTCTTTTTCTGGCAAGTCCAAAATAGCTTCAAACTTCAGGGAAAGTTCAGATGCGTGACTGGAGAGAGGCGGTGAAGGATTATTTTGATTTACTATAAAGCGATTGGTCGGCACCAAATCTTTGAAGTTCTTTAATTTTTTTAAAGCCAAGTTTTTCAAGCAGGCTCACAGACCTTAAGTTTTTTGTCTGAGTCTCCGCGAGTAGTTGGTTTAGATTTAGTGATTCAAAACAATGAACAATAACTTCTGTTAATACTTCCTCGGCATAACCCTGTCCCCAGAGGCTAGGTATAAACTGATAAGAAATCTCAAGTGACTTACTTTCATGATGTTTCCCAAGACAAACAAAACCAATAAATGCCTGATCAGTCTTTCTTCTTACGGTCCAATATAATTCTAATTTTTTGGGTTTTAGAAAGTCAGAAAAATAGACTTCGTTAAACTTTGCCTGAGTGACCGTACCTCCTAAAAACTGGCGGACGTCTTTATTCTTATAAAGCAGCCAAAGATCGCCTCGATCTTTTTCAGAGACGGTAGAGAGTTTGGTTCTTTCAGTGTCAATCATTTTAAAACTCTCTGCCCACTGGCAGTTCTTAGATCCTCACGGAGAGCCCAGAACCCGCCCCAGGTTAATTCTTTAGTTTCTAGTATATCGCGTCCTTTAGTTCCAAACTCGCCCATGGTCGTAAAAATAAACTTTTTTTCTGGATGTTCAGCTTTAGTTTTTTCACACCAATTTATAAATGTATCTAAGTCTTCTTGATTCTGAACGGTGACGGCGA
>CALIGR010000076.1 GCA_938021445.1 uncultured Candidatus Altimarinota bacterium | reverse complement strand
TTGTCTCTCTCGTTCAGCCATTTCAAGGGCTTGACGCCGTCTTTCTTCCTCAGCTTGGCGTCTTCTTTCAGCTTCCTGTTGTCTGAGCCCGCCTAGATAGTTTTGATAATTGGGGTCAGTCTCAAGCACGAGATTACCGTTAAATTCTACCCAGCCTTCTGGAACATCTTTGAAGTTTTCAAAATCACGACCAGTGTTTGGAGGACAGTAATAGTCTCCAGCAACAGGCATCAAGTCTTTGTTAAGATGAAGTTGCTCTAGCTCGGCCCTCGTCATCCCTTGTGCTTGCGCTTGGGCTTCTAATATTTCTTGTCCGGTCACCCAGTTGGGATCGAGCCTAGGAAGGCCCTGCTCTTGGTGGCTTTTTCTATACACAAATCGAGCCACAGAGTCACTCTGGGGTAAATAAATTCGCAAATCAGAATTTAGAAATTTCATGAAAATCCAAATATTTTACCACAAAAGAGTCGCAGAATCAAATGAATGTCAGGGCGGGTTTAAAAGTACACCCTAAAACCTTTGACAAAGTAGCGAAAATACCAAAAATCCGCGTGATTTAAAACCCGCAAACTTAACTCTAATTTTTAACGCACATGTCAGCAAAAAATCCTGAAATTATCAAAGTATCTGGTCCACTCGTAGAGGCCAAAAATATGGAACAGTCTAAAATGTACGAGGTGGTACGAGTGGGAAGTGAAGGTCTCGTAGGAGAAGTGATCAAGCTGGAAGGCGGGAACGCCTCTATCCAGGTTTACGAAGAAACAGCTGGAGTGGGACCAGGAGAACCGGTAAAGCTAACAGGACAAACGCTCTCAGTAGAGCTTGGTCCAGGTTTACTGGAAACTATTTATGATGGGATTCAGCGTCCATTAAAAGCCATCGAAGAAGCGTCAGGTCATTTTATGGCTCGTGGAATCGATGCTCCAGGGCTGGATCAAACCCGAAAATGGGACTTTGTAGCGGTTAAGTCAAAAGGAGACAAAGTAAAGGCTGGGGATGTGCTAGGAACGGTACAAGAAACAACGCTGATCAATCATAAGATCATGGTTCCAGCGGGAGTTGAAAGTGGAACGGTCAAAAGTATCCAGTCAGGACACTTTAAAGTTTCAGATACAGTAGCGGTGGTTGAAGACCAAAACGGAAAAGAGCGAGACGTGGCGCTCAGACATTTCTGGCCAATCCGAGTGTCTCGACCGATTAAAAACAAAAGAATCCCAAACGTACCACTGGTTACCGGGTGTCGATCGACTGATATGTTCTTCCCGCTCACAAAAGGAGGAGCGGGTTGTATCCCAGGACCGTTCGGTTCAGGAAAAACGGTAACGCAACAAACGGTGGCTAAATACTGTGATGCAGAAGTGATTATCTATATTGGTTGTGGAGAACGAGGAAATGAGATGACGGAAGTACTTGAAGAATTCCCACATCTTATCGATCCAAATAGTGGAGAGCCCTTGATGAAACGAACTTCAATGATCGCGAATACGTCAAATATGCCCGTTGCGGCTCGTGAGGCGAGTGTTTATACCGGGATCACGATTGCGGAATACTACCGAGATATGGGATACGATGTAGCGTTGATGGCGGACTCTACTTCTCGTTGGGCGGAAGCGATGCGAGAGATGTCAGGACGTCTTGAAGAGATGCCAGGAGAGGAAGGTTACCCAGCGTATCTTGGTTCTCGGACGGCTGAATTTTACGAACGAGCGGGAGCGATCGAGTGTTTAGGTGATGAGGGAAGACAAGGTTCACTCACAGTGATCGGAGCGGTATCGCCGCCAGGAGGAGATCTCTCTGAGCCAGTTTCGCAAAATACCCTTCGAGTGACGAAAGCGTACTGGGGTCTAGATTCTAAGCTTTCTTACCAGCGTCATTTCCCAGCGATTAACTGGCTTAAATCGTACTCTCTGTACGTTCCAAATCTGGAGAAACACCATAAAGATAATACAGCAGCCGATTACTGGGAGGTAAGAGAAACAGCGCTTGGGCTCCTTCAAGAAGAATCAAAACTTCAAGAAATCGTGAGACTGGTGGGTCCAGATGCACTTTCTACTCGAGAGAAGCTAGTGTTACTGGTTTCTAAATCAATCCGTGAGGATTTCTTGTTTCAAGATTCATTTGATGCCGATGATGCTTACACAATCCCGGTCAAGCAATACGAAATGCTTAAAACGATTGTGACTATGTATGAGGAAGGCATGAAACTGGTCGATCGAGAAGAGCTAGACTTTGCAAAAGTGGAAGAACTTCCAGTGATTCAAAAAGTAGCGAAGATAAAAGAACTTAAAGCTGATGATCTATCGACTTTTGAGTCAGTTCGAGCGGATATCGTTAAAGAGTTTGGAGCGGTTTAAAAAATAAAAACATGAAAAATCTTATCTATATACTTCCGATGCTTCTTCTTATGGGATGTGGTCCAAAAGCGGAGACCCCTATAGCGAAAGAAGTAGAACAACTTAAAACGCAAAACATGACAGAAGCAAATTCAGAACTACAAATCGAAGTCCTCGCAGAAGGAACTGGTGACGAAGTGACCAAATCAGGCGACATGATCGCTGTTCATTACACGGGGACACTAACAGACGGGACCAAGTTCGACTCAAGTGTGGACCGAGGTGAACCAATTGAGTTTCCACTTGGAGTCGGGATGGTTATCCCAGGATGGGATAAAGGACTGCTGGACATGAAAGTGGGAGAGAAGCGAAAGCTTACGATTCCACCTGATATGGCTTACGGTCCAGACGGTGCTGGTCCAATCCCACCAAACTCAACACTTATCTTTGATACAGAGTTAGTAGAGATTAAGTAAGAGCAATTTAAAAGTTAGATGAAATAAAAAGCTCAGAACATTTGTTCTGAGCTTTTTTTATGAGTTTTTTTTGACATGGTTTTTATTATTAATATGTTTTAGCGTGTTAAGACAATAAAACAATTTCAATGAAGCCAAGAGATTTTACGTTCGATCAAACAACAGACGATTTATTTAAAACCGTCTTGTCTCTTCGAGACATAAAAGAATGTGAAAAATTTTTCCGGGATGTCATGACCGAAAGCGAACTTCAGGCCGTGAGTGAAAGATTTTTAGTGGCTAAATTACTACACACAACCAACCTTTCTTATCGCCAGATCAACGAGAAAACAGGAGTCTCGACGGCCACAATTACTCGAATATCCCAATGGATGAAGGCGGGTATGGGAGGCTATAAGCTAATGCTAGACCGAAACTTTAAAAATAAATCTTAGTTATGAATAAAACCGAAACCCTAACGCTGGCGATTCAAAAAAAAGGCCGCCTTTCGGATGAGTGCATGCAACTACTAAAGCAGGCAGGGTTTAGCTTCGAGCTTTCAGAGCGAAGCTTATCCGCGAAGTGTAGTAATTTTCCTTTGGAAATTTTATTTCTACGGGCGGAGGACATTCCCGAAATTGTGGCGGATAAAACAGCGGATATTGGAATTTGTGGTCAAAACTCAATCGCCGAGAAAGATTTTGATACCCAAGAGATTGAGCCGCTTGGTTTTGGGAAGTGTCGACTGAGTTTAGCGGTTGCAGCAGAGTCAGCTGATAATTTCAGGTTAGACGGAAAGCGAATTGCGACCTCATATCCTAAGCTTGTGCAGAAATATTTAGATAAAAGAAAGATAAGTGCTGAGCCCGTTTCTATTTCTGGGTCGGTAGAAATAGCCCCAAAACTAGGGATCGCGGAAGTTATCTGTGATTTAGTCTCAAGCGGGTCGACATTGAAGATGAATGGCCTGATTGAGACCGAAATGATTTTTCAATCGGAGGCGGTTTTGTTTTCAGCGAGTTCGTTCCCGGATGAAAAGTTAGAAATTCTAGAAAAATTTTGCCTCCGAATCCGTTCGGTGCTTATTGCAAAGCGCAATAAATATATAGTCATGAACGCCCCAAAGTCTTCGGTAGCCTCTATAAAAAAATGCATCCCGGGACTTCAAAACCCAACGATTGCCCCACTGGCAGATCCCGATTTTGTATCTTTAGCTTCGGTCGTAGAGGAAGACTACTTTTGGGAAACTATTGAGAAACTTAAAGCCCAAGGGGCGACGGGTATTCTGGTGCTTCCAATAGAAAAGATGATTTTATAGCAGATTAAAGCATTAATATGAAAACTTATAAATACGCAGATTTAAGTGAGACAGATATAAGCGAACTTGTGGTGAGACAAGGGGTAGACTTAAATCTAATAAAAGAGCGAGTTTTGCCTGTCTGGAAAGACATTGCGACTCGAGGAGATGCCGCCGTGCGGGATTACACAAAGCAGTTTGATGGCGTTGATCTAGATCAGTTTAAAGTTACAGAAGCCGAACTTGAAGCCAGTGAGCGTTTAGTCTCTGATGAATTTAAAGCGGCGATAAAAGTAGCCGCTAAAAATATCCGAAAATTTCATGAAGCTCAGGTATCAGATCTAGAAAAAATAGAAACGATGCCCGGTGTTTTTTGTTGGCGTCAAAACAGGCCCATTGAGTCGGTTGGTTGCTATATCCCAGGGGGGACGGCGCCGCTTTTTTCAACTTTACTGATGTCCGTTATTCCAGCACAAGTCGCAGGCTGCCCGGAAATCATAGTCTGCACGCCACCGCAAAAGGACGGAAGTCTACACGCAGAAATGTGTTGGACGGCTCAGTATTTAGGAGTGAAAAATTTATTTAAAGTAGGAGGCGCACAGGCAATTTTTGCGATGACAGAGGGGACGACTCAGATCCCCGCCGTGCTCAAATTGGTAGGCCCAGGAAACCAGTATGTGACGGCCGCTAAGATGCTCGCTTCAGAAAAAGTAGCGCTTGATATGCCAGCCGGGCCAAGCGAAGTGCTTATTATCGCGACTAAGGATTCAAATCCGGTCTTTGTAGCCGCGGATTTACTTTCTCAGGCAGAACATGGGGCAGATTCGGAAGCGATATTAGTCGGTACCGATGAAACAATGATTGAGGCCATCAAGGCAGAACTTAAAATCCAGCTTTCAACACTCCCAAGAAGCGCTATGGCGGAAAAATCTTTATCCAATAGCTATGCCGTGTTGACTGAAGATTTGAAACAGGCTTTTACTTTTTCAAATACATATGCTCCAGAGCACTTAATTTTAGCTTTTGATGACTACGAGTCTTGTTTGCCCGATATAGTAAACGCGGGATCAGTCTTTTGTGGGTCTTTGACCTGTGAGAGTTTCGGTGACTACGCGAGTGGAACCAATCACACGCTACCAACTTCTGGATTTGCAAAAAATTACAGCGGGGTGAGCGTTGATACTTTTGTGAAAAAGATGACGTTTCAGTCGCTTGATTCAGTTGGTTGTAAAAACTTAGGGCCACATGTGGAAATATTAGCGGAAAAAGAGGAACTTCAGGCGCACAAAAATGCGGTAACACTTCGTTTGAAATCTTTATAATGTTTGATGTAAATAAACTCGTTCGACCTAATATCGCGGTACTAAAACCGTATGAATCAGCTCGTAGTCAAATGAAAGGCGATGACTATGTTTTTCTGGATGCCAATGAAAATCCATTGGTTGATCCTCGGTTTTCACGCTACCCAGATCCAATGCAGGACAAAATCAGGGTTAAATTAGCCGAGCGTGCCGGAATAAAAAAAGAACAAGTCTTACTCGGAAATGGTTCAGATGAGCTAATTGATTTAATTATCCGTACTTTTTGTGAGCCAAAAACAGACTCAATTATCGTCTGTCCACCAACTTTTGGGATGTACGAAGTGTCTGGGCAGATTCAGGACATTGAGGTCAAAAAAATACAGCTAAAACCCGATTACCAGCTGGACCTTGAAAATATTTTAAAGACTCCAGCAAAGATTATATTTTTGCCAAATCCGGGCGCACCGGTTGCGAATTTGTTAGACCCCGAAGTGCTTGAATCACTTCTTCGTGATTTTTCAGGATTAGTGGTTATTGATGAAGCGTATGTAGACTTTGCCGAAAGTGAAAGCTGGGTAAAGAGCCTTAGTGAGTTTCCAAACTTGATAGTGCTTCAGACTTTTTCAAAATACTGGGGGTTGGCCGGCGCCCGAGTTGGGATGATGTACGCGAGTGAGGCGATTGTGGAGCTGGTTTCACGGCTAAAGTCTCCGTATAACGTAAATAATCTTTCGGCCGAAAAAGCCCTAGAAGTCTTGGTGAATGAATCTCAGGCTCAAAAAAATGCAGCCGTTTTAATTGCAGAGAGGTCAATTTTAGCTCAATTTTTTACTGAGCAGAATTTTGTAAAAAGAGTCTGTGAATCCCATACAAATTACCTATGGGTGGAGCTCAACTCAGCGGAAGTCGTTCTAGAAATTTACGAACGCCTGAAAGCCAAAAAAATAATTATCCGTAAATATTCGGATTTTCCAGAGTTCTTAAGAGTTTCAGTGGGAAATTCAAAAGAAAATAATTTGTTGATGACGATATTATCATGAAAAAAATACTACTCGTAGACCGTGATGGAACTCTTTTACTCGAGCCACCAGAAACTTTTCAGGTAAATGAAATCGCTGAAATTGAACTCGTTCCAGGTGTTATTTCCGCGCTTAAAAATTTCAAAAATGCTGGATTTGAAATTTATATAGTAACGAATCAAGATGGCCTTGGGACTGATCAAAACTCTCGTGAGAACTACGAAAATATTAATCAGTTTTTATTTAAAATTTTTAGAAGTGAAGGCATCAGTTTTGCCGGAATTTTTGAGTGTCCTCATTATCCAGAGGATGAGTGTGCGTGCCGCAAACCGAAGACGGGTATTTTAGGCGATTTTGAATCAGTAGTTCACAAAAATAAAGAAAGTACTTTTATGGTTGGGGATCGAAAAACCGATATTGATTTCGCTGATAATTTAGGAATAAAGGGTTTTCTTCTAGGCGAAGATTTAAGCTGGGAAAACATTGAAAATCAGGTGTTAACGCCCAACCGTTCAGCCAGCGTAAAGAGGCACACAAAAGAAGTGGAGATCGATATAACGCTCAATCTTGATGGATCAGGGAAGCATAGCTGTAAGACTGGTTTGAATTTCTTTGACCACATGCTCGATCAGCTGGGGAAACATGGATTTTTTGACTTAGATTTGGTCTGTAAAGGGGACTTACATATAGACGAACATCATACGATAGAAGATACCGGTATTGCTTTGGGAGAGGCTTTTAAGGAAGCTTTGGGCAATAAAGTAGGCATTGAGCGCTATGCCTGGGAACGAATATTGGTCATGGATGAGGCTCGAACAGAGGTTTCTTTAGATTTTTCAGGGCGGGGAATTTGTGAAGTCGAAGTAGAATTTAAGCGCAAATATGTGGGAGACTTTCCAACGGAAATGTTCGCTCACTTCTGGGATAGTTTTGCTCGTGCGGCGGGCTTGAATTTGCATATTGTGATTCATGGAGACAATGCGCATCATCAGATCGAATGTGCGTTTAAAGGCATCGCCCGATGTCTCAGGGAGGCGACCCGAATCACACATAATCAGGTTTCATCGACTAAGGGGATTTTATAAACAATGAGTTCTAAATGATTGCGATTCTTAACTATGACGCCGGGAATATAAAGTCAGTGCAAAACGCGCTGACTAGACTTGGCGTTGAGTTTGTGACGACGGATGACTTAAATGTACTGGATCAGGCTGAGAAAATCATTTTTCCAGGTGTCGGACATGCGGGAGCGGCAATGAAAAGCCTGAAAGAAAAAAAGCTAGATGTGTTTTTGAAAAACACCAAAAAGCCCGTTTTAGGGATTTGCGTCGGGATGCAACTTCTGCTTGAATCCTCAGAAGAAGGGGACACGGAGTGTTTGGGGCTTATCCCTGGGAAAGTGATCCGATTTGAAGAATCTAGAGTCGGAAAAGTGCCTCATATCAACTGGTGTGAAGTTTCATTTACGGCTGAGGCGCGAGCGTCTGATTATTTCTATTTTGTGCATTCTTACTATGTGCCAGTACAGAAATACACGGTTGCAAAAACTTCATATGGAGAAATTAATTTTTCAGCGGCGGTTAAAAGAGATAACTATTACGGGACCCAGTTTCACCCTGAGAAATCGGGTGACACGGGGGCTTTGGTTTTGAAGAGATTTATTAACGACGAATTATGATCATTTGGCCCGCTATCGATTTACTCAATGGAAATTGTGTCCGCCTCACCAAAGGCGAATACGACACATCCAAAACCTACAATGAAGACCCCGTTGCTCAGGCGGAGATTTTTGCTAATGCTGGCCTTGATCATCTTCATATTGTTGATCTTGACGGCGCTAAATCAGGTGAGACAGAAAACTTTGAGCTTATAAAAAAGATGGTACAGCACTCTGGCATGAAGGTTCAGGTTGGAGGCGGTATAAGAGACAAGGTCCGAATAGAAAGATATTTAGCCGCTGGGGTGAGTCGGGTGATTTTAGGAAGTAGTGCGGTGAAGTCTCCCGAATTCTTGGCTGATTGTGTGACCCACTTTGGGCCAGATAAAATCGTACTAGGACTTGATGTGAGAGATCGAAAAATTGCTATCCATGGCTGGACCGAAGAATCAGAGTGGGACTTGGTAGATTTTTTAAAGCGATACACAGGCATAAATGTTCTGATGACCGACATTGGTCAGGACGGGACTCTCTCAGGCCTAAGTCTTGAACTGTATAAAGAGGTGATGAAAAGTTTTCTAAACCTCAATTTTATAGCTTCAGGCGGGGTTGCGAGCCTAGATGATATCACCGGGGCACAAGCTATTGGGATGCAGGACGTGATTGTCGGAAAAGCGATCTATGAAAATAAGATTTTGTTAGAGGATTTAGTTAAACTTAAAGATGAATAGAAGTGTAAAAAGAATCATTCCCTGTCTGGATGTAAAAAACTTCCGAACGGTTAAGGGTGTCAATTTTAAAGACCTTCGAGATGCTGGAGACGCTGTAGAGCTGGCTCGGTACTA
>CALIGR010000075.1 GCA_938021445.1 uncultured Candidatus Altimarinota bacterium | reverse complement strand
GAAGCGCGTATCCAGTCACCGCAGGATGTGGTGGATCAGTTTTTTGAGACAAAAGTAGATAATTTTATGGAGGCAATGGAAGCACAACAAGCACTGCTTTCGTCTATCTACGAGCAGTCTTTAAAACTTGAAGTTCGTAAGCCATTAGCGGGGGCTTTTTCTCCAGGGATAGATATGGACTTAGATTTCTTGGCAAGAAGCAATCATGACAATCAGTCGATGAGTGTCGCTTATGATGTAGATTTTGAAATGGAAGAACAAGACTGGAATAGTGAAAAAATTAAGCGGATTAGTATGGCGAGCGCGGGAGAGATGCGAATGCTTCAAGAAGATCTTTATATGCACTTGAAGTCATTTGATATTTCAGCTGGAGATGTAGATGCAGAAACAAAAAAAAGAATCATGGAGCTGACAAATAGACTCAAAGGAAATTGGGTACATATGGATTTAGAACCACTTCTACAAAATCCAGAATTTGCGAGTGTTTATGACGCGTTTGCTCAAAACCCGCTTGAGATGCAAAAAGCGATCACCAAAGAGATGAAGATGTTTTTACAGAGTACTCGTTTTATGAGAGCGGACTCAGATAATTTGAAAAGAGTTGGAAATGACTGGGTGGTACCAGTCGTAATGGGAGCGAAAGAATTTAGAGAAATGGGAGAAAATGGAGTCGAAGCCTTTTTTAACCTCAAGCCAATTTTAGCGACAACTCCAGAGATGGAGCAAGTTTTTGCAATGCTTGAAATGCAGGCTGAATCAATGGATTGGGATGAAATCGAGCAGCAGCTTGAGATGATGGGGATAAAATTTGAAGGCGTACTCAGTGTGGCGGTGAATAACAGCGCTGAAGACTGGAGCCTAAAAGGCGCGGTTCAGACAGGAGGGGAATCTTTTATGATCGAGATAGACTGTGATCCATACGGAATGGATATGGTATTGGGGCCAAAAGGAGAAGAACTGGTCGTGATGATCCGAGACCAAAAGATGAAAATGGCAATGGAAGACGCTTTTGAGATGACGGCTCAAAAAACAAACAATACTTGGGCCGGGAAAGTGGTTCGTTTTGAAACAGGGGAGTACGACCTTGAAACTTTTGAATATACTGAATTTGCCGTACCGAGAGCGGAGATGATGGCTGAGTTTGAGTTTACCGCCAATTGGCTCGATGGAACGGGTTGGGTAAAAGTTTATAATGACGGTGAACTGGAAGGCGTACTTAATGTTGATGTCTGGAAAGTCTCACCACTCGGGGATAAGTTTATGATTGATATGAATATGAAAGAAGTTAAGAACGGAAAACTTAAAGATTTCTTAAGTATGACAATGGACTACGAGTACCACAAAAAATCATCACTTTCGATTTTGAAACCTCGATTTGATATGCGATTTGAAGAGCTAGTTGCGAGTATTCCAGAACTACAAGGACTTATTGAGATGATGGAAGGTCAAAATCAACCTACGTATCCAAATGAGCAATACCGAGACGGTTACGACGCTTCTTATGATGCGGTAGACGCAGCGCCAGCGATAGACGATTTAACGGTGGATACACCGTCAGACTTTAACTATGACGAAGCCCTTGAGGTGGTTCCGTACAGATCTTCGTACGACTCTTAATAAAAACACTAGAATTATAGAGCTTATAAAAACCGCCTCTTGGCGGTTTTTTGTTGTCACAATACGGCTGTTTGATAGTTTTACTGTGTAATGGGTAATTTAAGATCGTCTTCAGCTTCAGGTGTCGAGCGATTTGCGCACAAAGCCGTGCCCCCAGTTATCGGTGGGGGACTCGGTCTTATGACAGCAGAGGCAATGGGTGCTGGTTTTGCTGGACAACTCTTGGGCGTTATTGGAGGCGCCGCGGTTGGTAGTTATTTTGGAAAAAAGTAAGTCTTACTACTGACTTAAATTCACTACTTCATACTTTTCCCAAAGACCCGAATCGGTGAACTCAGGCTTCCCACATCCAAGGTTCCTTGGAAGTTTAAATCTTAAATCATTGGTAGCCGAACCAGTTCCATCTATGGCTGGAGTGCTAGATTCTTCTCTTCCGACAAACACGGCAAACTCTTGTCCAGTTTCTTTGTCGTAAGCAAAATAATAGCATTTTTCATTTTTAGGTTCGGGGACGGTATAGCCACCTTCGCTGATGAGAATCTTTTCAACTTCAGCTTTTGACATCTTGAAATTGTCTATGCTTTCAACCGCACGAGCTGTTTTTAGCACGGTACTTGCGTTACGAATACCTGACTGGCGTTCGGCATCTTGGGCCGCTTTTTGGTAGCCACTGAAGGTAGTCACGCTGACCGTGGCGAGTACTCCAACCGTCGCAACGGTCATAGGAGAGCCTCCATTAACTCCATAAAGGCTTGCATAAGCACCGGCTAGATAGCTAGCATCTAGATTTTCAAATTTTTCGATATGGAAAATATCAGAACCTTTTACTTGAGTGCTATAGGCGAACTGAGTTTGAGGACTCAAAAACATAGGCCGCATCATGGCTTTCCCTTGTAAAAATCGCTGTTGAAGACGAGCGAGGCGAGGGTCGGAAATCTGATAGTGCTGGATTTTCATAAAGCCATTTTCAGAAGCATTAAGAGCCATGCTGCTTCTTTTTGTAGTTTTAAAAGTCTGAACGAAATTAAGCTCAGAAAAAGGCTTAAGAAAAGCTTTAATCGCATCGACGGCTTCAGATTCGCCAGAGGCATTCATTTCACTATAAAGCTGATCAAGCCCATACTCAACGAGCCGAGTGAAATCTTGGTTGAGTCCATGACTCGTGACGAGCAAATTTACAGACTGTTTCCCGAGTTGCTTCATCGCCTCACGATCTTGTGCCTCACAATCAAAGAGCTGCATGACGAGGCGATCCTCACGCGTTCCAATTTTGACGAACCCAGGAAGCATAAGCTTATTGGCTTCAGCCTCGTCAATAACGTTGGTCTTAAAATCTGGATGGTTAACTTTGAGGTCAACCATGAGGCAGAGGTTATCCTGTCCAAATTGAATCATTGCCTTCTCATCCTCACTTTCTATAACGGACTTGAAACTCTGTATATTTTGCTCATTGATACCTTCTTTAATCCGGGCGTAGACGGTTGCGTGACTGAATCCATTTAGATATTCGTCAAAGAGCCCTTCAAACATTTCAACGGACTCTGCGACTTCGTCAAAATCACTTCCCGGTGCATTTTTGATAGAATCAAGCGTATTAGATTTTGTTTTTTGTAAAAAATTGATCAGGGCTTCTGAGTTTTTGAGCTGAAAAGCCAGACTGTGCTCAGGAATGAGGTCAGAAAAAGCACCAAAACGAGTCAGGTCATAGTCGCTAATAAAGTTAGGATCGTGAATATTAGGTGCCTGTTGGGCCCAAGTTATGGGAAACGTAAGACAAAAAATAAGTGAGAGCGCGAGAGTCGAGCGGAAAAATTTCATAAGCATACAGTATTTAATTTTACAATTCAGTTTGATTCTTGATGATTTGTATCTTTTTGAAAACTAAATGTACTTGCTATCACTGTGTTTTTGTTAATTTTGTATACATTTTTTATTCTATTTTTAATCGGAGTTCAAATGATTTGGCAAAAAATTTTTATTTTTTAAGATCAAGACCTTGTTATTTTTCTTCTAAAAAATTATGACCGAACAAAACAGTTTTCGCTTAAAAGCAGGGTTGGCTCAGATGCTCAAAGGAGGAGTGATCATGGATGTGATGAATGTCGAACAGGCTAAAATAGCGGAAGCCGCTGGAGCGGTCGCAGTAATGGCCTTGGAGCGGATCCCTTCTCGTATTCGTGCCGAAGGTGGTGTGGCACGGATGTCTGATCCAGACATGATCCAGGAAATAAAAAAAGCCGTGAGCATTCCGGTGATGGCAAAAGCTCGAATTGGTCATTTTGTCGAAGCTCAGATCATCGAGGCGTGTGATATTGATTATATCGATGAGTCGGAAGTACTCACGCCGGCGGATGATGAAGCTCATATCGATAAGCATCCCTTCAGTCTGCCATTTGTCTGTGGATGCCGAAATTTAGGAGAAGCGCTTAGACGAATCAACGAAGGGGCTGCGATGATCAGGACCAAAGGGGAAGCGGGGACCGGTAATATTGTCGAGGCGGTCAGACATTGGTCTCATTTACAGAGAGATATTGAGAGCCTGACAGCGTCTAACCTTGACGAAAAAGCGGAAGAATACCGAGTGCCAGTCGAGCTAGTCAAAGAAGTATTTGAAGCGGGTCGACTACAAGTGGTAAATTTTGCAGCGGGTGGAATCGCCACTCCAGCTGACGCGGCGCTCATGATGCAGCTTGGAGTAGATGGTGTATTTGTCGGTTCAGGAATTTTTGATTCTGAAAACCCACAACTTATGGCTGAAGCCGTGGTAAAAGCCACGATGAATTATGATAAGCCCGAAGTACTGAGAGAAGTGTCAAGAGGGCTGGGGGAAGCGATGAAAGGGCAGGAGATAGAAAGTTTAGAGGTGAAATATGCCGATCGAGAAAGCGGTGCTTAGTCAGTTTTTATGTTACCAAAAAAATTAGGCGTTCTTTGTTTGCAAGGCTCATTTGCAGAGCATCTCCAATGTTGTGTTGACTTGGGTCTTGAAACCGTTGAAGTTCGGGATATAGAGAGCTTACAGAGCGTTTCACATCTGATCATTCCCGGTGGCGAGTCCACAACCATGCTCAAGCTCTTAAAAGCTTATGGTATGTGGGAGGTGTTGGAGGGTAGAATGAAAGAAGCAAGAGATCTAAAAATATTTGGTACCTGTGCGGGGGCTATCCTGTGTAGCTATTTAGGACTTGATGTTGAAGTAAACCGCAACGGATTTGGAGCCCAACAAGCGTCTATGATCGTTGCTCTGGAATCTGAAAAATTTAAAAACCTTCAAGGCACCTTTATCAGAGCCCCTCGATTCACCAATTGTGGAAAAAATGTGGAAACTTTAGCCACGCTTAATGGGGAAGCTGTTTTGATTGAGCAGGATAATTTCCTGGCAGCGTCTTTTCATCCAGAGCTGTTAGATGAGACTCGTGTTCACGCATATTTTTTCAACCAAAGCTGAAGTTAAGCTGAAGGTCTTATTTGTTTTCACGTTGTCTATTTTTTGATTGTCTTTAGGGTCTCAGAAAAATGTGGAGAAAAATGCAGAGAAATACGTTTTTAGTTCTGATCTGCCTCACCTTAGTAGGTTGTTCTGCGGGTTTACCCAACAGAGAACGCTCGCTCCGAGAGTTTATTTTGGAGAAGCAAACACCAGAAAACCAAATAGTGCAACCGTCTACAAGTGTTGATGACTGGGTGTCCGCTAATTATCCCGTTGATTGCGAGTGGCATGATTTTAAGCGTATTGTCGATGGCGATACAATTATTGTTAATGACGACGATCGCGTTCGGATGATTGGGATAGATACACCAGAGAGCAAAAAAGAAAACACGCCGATTCAGGCTTATTCATTAGACGCTTCTCGCCAGCTTAAGTCTTTTTTATCAGGGGAAGAGAAGGTTTGCCTTATTACAGATGAAGAAGGCGATGCCGTTGATATCTATGGGCGTTGGCTCAGATATGTCTTTACAGATGAAGGTTTAGATGCCAATGCAGAAATGATTAAATCTGGATTAGCTGAGGGCTACTTAAGGTTTCCATTTGAGCGGAAAGAGGCTTTTCGTCAGTTAGAGTCTGAAGCGAAAAAACAAAAAGTTGGCCAGTGGAGCCAGTGAAATCGGCTTGACGACAAAGACTTACTTTTCCTACAATTAGCCTTAGATAATATTTTGCTAAAAAAATTGGTCTAATGAAAAATTTACTCGTCATACTTTTATTGGTTTTTGGGGTAGGAGCTTTGATCTGGTGGCTCTGGAGCGGAAAAGGCGTTGAGACTCCACCAACAGCACCGGTTGTACAACAACAAGTGCAAACACCAGAACCACAACCACGTGAGGTACAGCCTTCAAAAGCGAGCCAAAAAAGAGCTCAAGTAGTGATTGATCCATATAAAGGTCTTATTATTGAGAAGCTTGATGGAAAAGATATCAACCTCGTCGTTACCCCAAATCCAACAAAAGACGCGACGGTTATGGACGGGATTTTAACCTATTCTGAGAAAATAGACGATCAGTGGAGCTTCCGAGCGCTTCAGCTAGATGAATATGTTCAGAAATACATGAGATAGTCGTTCGGATGCGCCAAACAGCCATCGACATCGTCAAAAAGCTTCAGGGGGAATCCTTTGAAGCTTTTTTAGTAGGCGGTTGTGTCCGGGACATTTTACTTGGACTTGAGCCAGAAGATTATGATATAGCGACAAACGCCCGCCCAGAACAAGTAGAACAAATTTTTAAAAAAAGTTTTGCCATTGGGAAGTCTTTTGGGGTTATCTTGATTGAAGAAGAAGGACACCATTTTGAGATCGCGACTTTTCGGGAAGACGGAGAGTATCTGGATGGAAGGCGCCCCGAGAGCGTTGATTTTTCTGACTCAAAAGAAGACGCTTTAAGACGAGATTTCACCATTAACGGTCTTTTTTATGATCCAGTCGTATCAAGAGTGATTGACTACGTAGGTGGAAAAAAAGATCTAGATCAAAAAATCATTCAGTTTATCGGTGATCCAGATCAGAGAATTAATGAAGATTTTTTAAGAATTCTTAGAGCTATTAGATTTAAAAATCGTTTTGGCTTTAACTACGACTCAGAAACTGGAAAAGCGCTCAAAAGACACGCTAGTTTGGTCACTCAAATTGCAACAGAAAGAATCTTAAGCGAGTTGAATAAAATTTTAGTTCAAAAAAACCGAGGCAGCGCACTGAGAGATATGTATCAGTTTGGTGTTTTATCAAAACTCTTCCCCAATGTTGATTTCATGCACGACACCGATCAGCCAAAAGATCACCATCAAGAAGGCAATGTGCTGACGCATACTTTTTTGGTTTTAGATCAGTTAGAGCCAGGCGACGATCTAGCGCTTTACTGGGCCGCATTCTTCCATGACTTTGCAAAGCCGAAGACCCGTGTTTATAAAGACGGTCGTTGGCGTTATCCAGGTCATGACGACGTTGTTTTAGATCAGGTACAATCAATCTTTAAAAAATATACGTTTCCTAAGAAACTCGCTCAAAAAATATACTGGCTCCTTGAGCATAAACCTATTTTTGAGAATTACGGGGATATGAAACTGGCTACCAAGCTAAAATATTTTGATCATCTCTACTTTGAAGATCTCTGGAAGCTCGAGCGAGCGGATATCATGGGGAGTATCCCTGAAGATGAGACGTCCCACCAAGAAGTGTTGAGAGAAATGGATCAGATCTGGGATAACTATAATTACGCTCACACTAATAAGATCTTACCAAGTTATAAAAAAGAGTTTTTTACTGGTGCCGCAATCATGAAGATTACCGGCTTAAAACCAGGTAAAAGAGTAGGGGAATTAAAAGCCCAACTCAGGGCACTCCAGCTAGAGGGGGAGATAGTGAGTCTGGCAAAGGCGGAGGAGTGGTTGGGAACCCAACTCTAGTGTGTGGGTCTCTTTGGAGTCTGGGTAAAGTTGCCGGCAATTGACGTGAGTTGATCCATCATAGCAATAGCTCTGTTAAATTGCAGGTCCGGGATATGGGTAGGAATCGAGACCGTGTATGTTGTATCCAATAAACTGAAAGTAACGGATGAGGCTCCTTCACCGCTTAAGTATCTGGCGATTTCTTCTTGGCTTTTTTCATTTAGCGGGAACGCTTCAAAAAAGAGTTTTATGCGCTTAAAAATAGCGTCAAGACTTGATCGAGCCTGCTCATGAGACTCAATTCCACCAACTATATTTTGTACACGGTCGTTGGTAAGTCCGTTACTAAATAACTCAGCCATTCTCTTGGCTAAATCAAGTATTTTTTGTCTAGTATCTGGATCGTCATAATCGTCATTAACCAAACCTTGAACAATCGTTTCTCCGTTTTGTCCCTGCATGATTTGAGCCATCCCAGCCACGAGTTGAAAGAACTCGTGGGCTGTCATGCCTAATTTTGAGAGGATTGATCCTTCATGGACTTCTCGTACTATATCAACTAAGTCTGAGTCTTCTACTTTTGGAGTTTTGTCTGCCATCCGAATATTGTACCACAACCAGCTTGAAAATGATAAAAAAGCAGTATAAATTGAAGCGTGGCTGAACTCTCAGATCTCTTATTTAGGAGTGTGTGGAAAAAGATAAGGTCCCCTATCCCTAGGGGACTCAAACCACCACTGCTCGATACCGTTTAGTTCCCACATGTTTCCGGCCATTACGGCTGAGAGAATTGGTCGTATTATCTCAGGAGCAATCTCTGCCCCTTTGCTTGCACAACTAATGAAGTATCTAGCGGGTCTATCAAATACCTCTATAGTTACTTCGCAGACTGTCGGTGGTGTTTCGTACCCCCTTAAGTTGAAGCCTTCAGTGTAAGGATTAATATGCAAAGTCGTTTGATTTCGTCCAGTAGAAATAATTTCCACTTGAGCACCAACACTTCCGAAGTGAGGTATATGTGTCTTGACCCAGGCGCGTCTTCCTATGTTCAAGACGAGTGGCTCTACTCCGTTATGACGAGGATCAACAGTATAAGTATTTGGTGGTGGCGTAATAAATTTCTCTCTTGGCGGAAGTGGAGGACAGAGTTCAGGACTTTGGTAGCAATAACGTTCAAGACTGCCAGGGAGTGGCATCGGCGTTGTGGCGAGTGGTGCCATGGGAGCCGCGCTTTCTTGCGCGGAAGCGGTCGAAGCCATAGAGATAGCGCCTGTTGCCAGGGCCGCAGTGATTAGGCCACCAATGCGCGTTTTGGCTCCACCGGCAATTCTCGCCGTATTACTAACAGGAGGTAAATCACTGCGTTCGAGTCTTTGTCCTAAGTGTTTGGGAATATTCATTAAGTGCTTTTTAATTTTTTTTTTAAAAAAGTCAACACTTATTGTGTTGCTGTATCAAGCTTGCGTTTTTAAATTAATTAGGTGCTTGACTATTATTCATAATTAAATTGTAGATTTATGTAGATGGATAAACCTTCATTTGCTTTATTTGACAACAGTTCCAGGGGTGCTGAGTGAGCACTCAGAAGCAAATTCAGGTGTTAGAAACCGAGTTTTAGAGCGGGTTTCGGATCAGGGCGATTGCACAAGAAAGTTAGAGCTTTATTGATTAATACGATCATTAGTTTTATTTTCCCTTAAACCACATCCGGTTAGCGTTTTCATAGGCAATAAGCTTAGTGGCTTCTTTGCTGAGCTTTTTGAGAAGCAGATTGTAGCGCCCCATAGTTCGGCCCAAATCATCATAATGTCCTAGTAGATCGCTCCCAAGCATAAAGCGATCAGGATGCTTTTCAAAGAGCTCGAGCCAGCGAGGTTTTATCTCATCGCCGTCACAAATCTCGTCGTCAAAGACCACCCAAGAAATATCCATATAAAGCTTGGGGTACTTTTGAATCATCTCATCGAGTTTTCCCGTGTAATGGTTGACGTGTGTACGCCTTGAAATACCGCAGTGCGCCCAAACAAAAGTGGTATCGGGAAACTGATCCAGTACATCGGTAAACTCTTCCAAAAACTCATATTTGGCTTTTTCATTTTCAATTCGCCATTCGTTGGTTGAGTTTTGGTGAATAAGAATGGGCAGGTTTCGTGAAGCACAGAGTTCATAGACCGGAAAAAGTGCGGGGTGATTGGATCGGGCGACCTCACCAAGAGTAAGGTTGGTCAGATCATCATGTCGGCACAAAATTTCACCAAGTCCTCTCCAAAAATCAAATTTATCAAGCAGGGTTTCGATTTCATGTACAGAATTGACATCGGTTGGGTTAAACCCACAGATGAGAGGCGCTAGATCTTGTTGTTTTGCTTTAGAAAGCTTTTGGTACTGCTCAGCAAGAAGGTAATCTGTAGCAGAATAGTAGTAACACTTCCCATTGTCTGAAAGATAGTAAGAAGGTTTGTGCTTCCGGTAGTGGAACCATTTTTTAATAACAGGCATTCCAAAAATTACGGCTTTTTTTATATTACCTTCGTCCATTTCTTTAAAAAGCTCGTCGAAGTTTTCACCTCGTTGAAGAAAATCAACCATATGTAAATGGGCATCAATAGTAGGGACAACGGTTTTAGTCTTAAGCCGTCGATGCATTTGCTCATAAAAGTCTCTATTGGAATATCCCATATTACTTCAGTAAAAAAATCTAAAACACGGTAAAAAAAGCAGGGAGCTCGTAAAGGTTAATTTTGCATTTTTTAGATAAAAATTTTGACGCTTTAGGTTTATTTTCTATATTTTATCAGCTCTTTCGGTATCAAAGTGACGTTTAAGTCTAAAAGGGGTGTTAGCTCAATTGGTTAGAGCACCTGCCTGTCACGCAGGAGGCTGCGAGTTCGAGTCTCGTACATCCCGCCATT
>CALIGR010000074.1 GCA_938021445.1 uncultured Candidatus Altimarinota bacterium | reverse complement strand
AAGTTTGTTTACAGGAGACGAATTACTTCCAATTCGAGATATTCAACAAAAATTACCTCAGATTAAACGCCCTACACTCAAAAAAGATCTACAAAATTTAGTCACTAATAAACGACTTAGGACTCAAGGAAAAGGAAAAGGGTTGGTGTATTTAAAAGCATAAGATAAACCGCTCTTAGTGCCCGTGCACCCTATAGTACATTGAACTTAATAAGTTCTTTGACTATCATCAAGCTCAAAGGGGCTTGTTAAGGTTTTACTACAAAAAGAAATAAGCCCCGAGTAGTATCAAAGATTTAAAACAGCAAAACTCAAATACTCGGATAAAGCCTCGTTTTTCGTTGCGAACCCTGGGCTTGGGTTCTAGCCATCATCCTAAACTAAAAATACTTTCCAGAGCATAAGCTCTCGAAAGTATTTTGGCTGGGGTGGAGGGACTCGAACCCCCGAATGGCGGCACCAAAAGCCGCTGCCTTACCACTTGGCGACACCCCATCATTATTTTACGCTCAAAAGAGCTAGAGGATTTTAGAAGTCCGAGTTTTAAAATCAAGTGATAATTTTTTAAAAACTCATTGCGTCTTCGCTTATTTATTCATACACTGAAATCCCGTAGAGACATGCGGGAATTTTTTTGTAAAACCCACCCCGTCAAAGCTACCAAAACTTCATTTTTTAAATTTTTCGAATGTCAAAGTACATCTTTGTGACTGGGGGAGTCTGTAGTAGTTTAGGGAAGGGGATTATCGCCTCATCAACGGCAGCGATACTAAAATCGGCTGGGTTGAAGGTGGCGATTATGAAATTGGATCCTTATCTCAATGTAGACCCAGGAACAATGAGTCCTTTTCAGCACGGAGAAGTTTTTGTGCTAGATGATGGAAGCGAAACAGACCTGGATCTTGGTCATTACGAACGATTTATAGACACACCACTGAGTGGGGTGTGCACGGTAACGACAGGCAGGGTGTATTCAGAAGTGCTCAATGAGGAGCGAGAAGGGAAGTACTTAGGAGGAACGATTCAGGTGGTACCCCACATTACCAATAAAATCAGAGCAAAAGTAGAAAAAGCGGCGAAAGATATGAAGGTGGATGTGTTGGTGGTAGAGATTGGGGGGACGGTCGGAGATATCGAGGCCGAGCCTTTTGTAGAAGTGATCCGCCAGATGAAAAATGACTACGGTTCGGATGTAGTTTCTCAGCACGCGACGCTGCTTCCTTATTTGATGGCTTCGAAAGAGCTCAAGACCAAGCCGACACAACTTTCGGTGCGAGAACTGAGAAGGCTGGGGATTCATCCAGACGTGATCTTTTGTCGAGCGGATGTGAAGATCCCAAAGAAGCTTCTCAAAAAAGTAGCGTATTTTTGTGATGTGCCGGTTGAGTGTGTGATCCCAGCCGAAACGGTGAAGACGATCTACGAAGTGCCGCTTCGATTTGAGAAATATAAACTAGGAGAAATACTCAAAGACAAACTAAGACTTGGAGATGCGCTGGAGTTTGATCTTTCAGAATGGGAAACTGGGGTGAAGAAAATCATGTCAGCGAAGAAAGAACTACACATTGGGATTGCTGGGAAATACAATGATCTAGATGATGCGTATTTGTCGGTTGTAGAAGCGCTGAAGTCAGCCGGATTTAAGTACAATCGGAAAGTAGAAATTGAGTGGATTGATACGGAGAAAATAAATGAAAAAGATGAAGAAGCTTGGGCGCAGTTGGAAAAAGTTTCAGCGGTGGTTGTCCCTGGTGGATTTGGAAATCGAGGCATCGAGGGGAAAATAAAAGTCGCTGAGTACTGTCGAACGACGGGGAAACCGTACTTAGGGTTATGCCTGGGAAGTCAGATCATGGCCATTGAATTTGCGAGAAACGTCTTGGGGATAAAGGACGCCAACTCCGAGGAATTTGATGAAGACGGAAAATCCAAAAACCACGTAATACACTTCATCCCAGAGCAGAAAAACATTAAGCGTAAAGGAGGCACGATGCGACTTGGAGCTTATGATTGTAATATAGAGAAGGGGACTCTCGCACATAAAGTGTATGGCGCGGATCAAATCTCAGAACGGCACCGACATCGGTATGAGTTTAATGATGACTTCTTAAGTCATTATGAAGGTTCTGACTTTATCATTTCTGGACGACATCCAAAATCCAAACTGGTAGAAATCGTCGAAAACAAGTCACACCCTTACATGATTGCCGTTCAGTTTCATCCAGAGCTGATCAGCCGACCGTTTAAACCACATCCACTCTTTGATGGTTTAGTTAAGGCCGTACTTCAAGAAAATTAAAACCTAAACCTTTAACTGAGGCGCGATTTGTTTTTTTCGAGAGACGACTCCTGTTAAATTTCTCTATAAGTTTTCTCGTTCCTCTTTTTTAAATATTTTAAAAGTATTTCCTCTCCGTCATCGAAATAGATAAGACGATAGTTTCCAACTCTGACTCGAAAGATGTGATCGTAGCCTTTTAGTTTTTTTCGATTGAGATTTTCAAAATCTCGTTTTTTAATTTTTTTTAGTGCTTCACGGATCTTTTTACGATCTTTTTCACTAAGCTTAGACCATTGTTTCTGTATTTGGTCCATTTTTTTTATTTAAGCATTTCAAGTGCGGTATCAATATTGAGACCGTTAGAATCATTTCCTTTCGTAAAATCAACAACCGTTTCCCATTCATTTTCTAAAGGGGTGTCAATAGGAACAATTTTAAAGCTTGGTTTAGAGCGTCGGTATACTTCAAAAACAGTCCCAGACTCAGCCGCATTAGCGATTTGAGCTAAGTTCGCCCTTAGTTCTTTTATAGAAGTTGATTGTGTCATTTTAAGTGTATTTTTTAGTGTACACTTAAATGTTATCAAAAAAGAAGATTTTAAGCAAATGAAATGTCCCGCCCCCTTAAACCTTCAACTGAGGCATAATCTGTTTTTTTCTTGAGACAACGCCGGGAAGAACGAACGAGTCACCAGAAACACTTATCTCAAAAGTATTTTCAGCAATCGTTTTAACCGTTTCATTTGGGATGAAGAGTGTGGCTTCTTCATTGAGAATGTCGATGATGAAAAAGAGAACAAAGTCTAAATCTTCATCGGCACAAACTTTGTCCATTGCTTCGACGATGGCGTCTTTTCGATCAAGGACGCTTTTTGGATTGGTCGTCTCGATGACGGCGACTCTCATTTTTTTTCCACCTTGCTCGTGTTTTTTACTATCAAGCTTGAGAAGTGCTTCATCAGAAAATGAACTGATATCAGACTTGGCCTCAAACATTTTTCGAGTCAACTCCGGGACATCGGCCTTGATGTCTTCAGCAAGGTTTTGAGCGAGCGCTTTATCAAATCCGGTGGTGGTAGGACTTCTAAATTCAAGAGTGTCGGAAAGAACACAAGCGAGCATCAGGCCCTTGATATCGTTTGGCAGTTCTTCGGTTTGGGGCCCTAAAAGATGACTGATCACCGAAGCGGTTGAACCAAGAACACGGACGGTGAATTCAAGTGGATAGCTTGTCTTGATATTAGCCAGTAGACGATGATGATCGATGATTTCAAGTATTTCAGCTTGTTCTAAACCGTCTGGGAGTTCTTCAGCATTGTTCGTGTCGACGATGACGACTCGGTCGTTTTCATCTAGTGTCTCAAGTAGCTCCGGCGTCTCAAAACCAAAATGATCTAAGACAAATTGGGTTTCAGTATTAAGCGGCCCAAGGACGTACGGTTTGGCCTCGACGCCTTCGAGTGAGTTGAGGTAGTGAGCCCAGATAATCGCGCTACAGGTAGCATCAGTATCAGGGGCTTTGTGACCAAAAACTTTTATGTGAGACATGTTTTTTAAAATTATTTTTCTAAAATTTATAAGCTTTTCAGGACTTCAATCCCCGGGAGCTCTTTCCCTTCTAGAAATTCAAGCATCGATCCGCCACCAGTTGAGACATGGGTGAAGGCGTCTTTGTCGACTCCAAATTTATTAATGGCTTCAAGTGTATCACCTCCACCAAGGATCGTCTGAGCTGACTTTTGAGCCGCGATAACTTTGAGCAGCTTTTTGGTCCCCAGTTCAAACGGAGTGAACTCAAAGCATCCAACCGGACCATTCCAGATGATGGTTTGGGCATGATTTAAAACCTCGGTATAGTTTTTGATGCTCTTTTTTCCGATATCAAAAATTTTCATTTTCCCAGACACTTCATCCGTCTGTACTTCTTGAGTGTCGTCAGATTTTATGTCCTCAGCGCAGACGACATCCACGGGAAGATAAATACCAGTATTATTGGCTTGCGCAATTTGCAAAATATCTCGAGCCGTTTCAAGCTCATCTTCTTCATATAGACTTTCACCTACGTCATAGCCTTTAGCGACGAGGAGCGTGTTGGCAATAGCGCCACCAATCAAAATGTTTTCAGCGGTAAGGGCAAAGTGTTTTAAAATTTTAACTTTAGTTTCAAGTTTGGCGCCTCCAGTTAAAAGACACAGCCCTGGCATTTTTTCATCTGACAAGAAAGGGGAAAGGTGGGTGATCTCTTTTTCCACTAAAAACCCAGGATAACTCGGGAGGTAGTGGGCGAGTCCGACGACTGAGGCATGCGCTCGATGAGAAACGGCAAAGCCGTCATTGATAAAAACTTCTGCTTTTAGGTTAAGGAGCTCTTTGATAAATTCTGGATCGTTCTTTTTCTCTCCTTTATGAAATCGGACATTTTCGTGTAGTTGAACCAAAGACTCACCAGGCGTGAGTTCTGATCGAAATTCCACAGGATGCTCTAAAAATTGTTCTAGCGTTTTAACCACATGGGCCAGCGACATTTTTTCATCGTACTCACCTTTTGGTCTCCCCAGATGAGAGAGAATATGAATCTGTTTAGCCCCGTGATCTATGAGGTATTTTAGCGTTGGGATCGAAGCTTCGATACGAGTGGTCTCAGTAACTTTTCCGTCTTCAAGTGGGACGTTGAAATCAACTCGAACCGCTACAATTTTACCCTTAACGGCTTTTTGATTTAGTGGGCGAACTTTCATGTGGGGAGAAATAGTTTTAAAAAATCGTGGTTATTTTAGTGATAAAAAAAATCCCCGAAAGATAAGTTTGGGGGATTTTTGAGTCTTTGAACCGTGGCTTTATTTTAAACAAAACTTATTGGCCTTGTTTATCGGTTTTTTTACAATGTTTGAGAATATAAAAAATACATGGAGTTAGAAACGATTATCGGTCTTGAAATTCACGCGCAGTTAAGCACGAAAACAAAACTCTTTTGTAGCTGTGATAATGACGCTTTTGGGGCACCGCCCAATACTCGAGTTTGCCCGGTCTGTATGGGCTTTCCAGGAATGCTTCCAGTGCTAAATGACGAAGCGCTTCAGAAAGGCGTTCGAGGGGCGGCGGCACTTGGATGTGAGATCCAGGCTTTTTCAAAATTTGATCGTAAAAATTATTTTTATCCAGATCTGCCAACGGGGTACCAAATTTCTCAGTTTGATCAGCCGGTTTCTCTCGATGGAGAAGTATCGGTTGATTTTGAAGGGGAAATCAAAAAATTTAGAATCAATCGAGTCCATATTGAAAACGATGCGGGGAAGCTTTCCCATAACCAATCAGGCACATATTGTGACTACAATCGAGCGGGTACGCCGTTAGTGGAGATCGTGACCGAGCCAGATCTAAGAAGTCCGGAAGAAGCCCGAATGCTCGCTCAAGAGATCCAAAAAATACTGAGATCAGTGGGCACGTCTGATGCGGATATGGAGAAAGGGATGATGCGTTTCGACGCTTCTATTTCACTTCGCCCAAAAGGAGAGGACAAACTCTATCCACGAACGGAGATCAAAAATCTCAATTCTTTTAGTGCGCTCTTTAAAGCGCTTAAATTTGAGCAAAAAAAACAAATCAAACTCTGGGGCGAAAATAATGCGCCCACCGGAGAAACAACCGTAGGATGGATGGATGAAAAAGAAGAGACGAAACTCCTTCGAGATAAAGAATCAGCGATGGATTATCGATATTTTCCAGAGCCAGATCTACCACCAGTGACTTTTGATTCAGATCAAATTAAAGCCATAGAGGCTGATTTACCAGAGCTGCCACTTACCAAGAAGCAACGCTATGTTGAGAAACTCGGACTGACAGAAGCGGAAGCTTTAAAACTAGCAGAGAGCCCAGAGCTTTATGATTTTTTTGAATCAGCGTGTGAACACTTTAGCGGGAAGCCCAAAAAAGTGGCTAACTCGTTTTTGTCTATAGTCTTAGCTGAAACGGATTGGGAAAAATCACAAATAACACCCGAGGGTTTATCTCAAACGCTTGAATTGCAAGAAGCCGGTAAAATTTCGTCTACGGCAGCGAAAGAAATCATCCTCAAAATCATGAAAGAGGGTGGATCTGCAGAGGATATTATGGATAATCTCGGGCTCGAGCAAAAATCAGACACCGGTGAGATCGAAGCGTGGGTAGATCAAGTCATGGCTGAAAATCAAAATGTAGTTGAGGATATCAAGAATGGAAAAGATAAAGGGATACAGTTTTTGATGGGGCAGGTGATGAAGCTTTCGCGAGGAAGTGCTAATCCTGGGGTTGTCATGGGAGTCTTGAAAACAAAAATAAATTAGAGAGCACCTGTCCGCCGAAGCTTTAGCGTAGGCGGGAAAAACTTGCACAAGCAAGTTAACTTCGCTTTAATACTGATAGACCTTATAAACAAAAAAATAAATGCTACAGGCCTTGATTGAAAACGCTCTTGAGATACTGTACCTGTGTTTAAGTGCTGGGTTTTTAGCTTTGGCTTTTTTTGTTTCTCGGGCACTTTATTTTGCGATAAAGCTGATGAAAAAAGTGAATGACCTAACAGACCTGACAATTCACTATGTAAATAAGCCGCTTAAATATTTGGTTTCGGTTGAAAATCAGGTGAATAAAGTAGTAGAGAAGTTCTTGAATAAATAGATGTTTAGACCTCTTATTTATCTCAGAAGCGTTCATATTTTGATCGATTTTTTACTTATAAATATCGCTTTCACTTTAGCGTATTTTGTAAGAGTCAATTGGATTTTTTCAACAGATTTTGAATTTCAACCTTACATTTTAACCGCTTTTATAGCTTCGTTTTTCTGGCTGATTTTTCTTATATTTTCCAGATATTACAAAATCCCACCTCGGCACCAAAAAAAGCAAATCTATGATCTTGTTTTAGTGGGTATCGGTGGAATGATTGCGGTTTCGGTGCTGATTTTGATCTACTACTTCCAGAGAGAATTACTGCCATCTCGACTTATTACCATTTATATTTTGTTATTTGGGACGGGGCTTCTATTTATGAGTTCTCAAGTATTTAGAGGGATTTTGCGCTGGAGAAAGAGACAAGGGATTAAGACGTATAGAACCCTTGTTATTGGCGCCAATCCGGTTGCGGAGAAAATGATAGATCGGATCAAGAAAAACCCTTACGCGTTGCATGAAGTCGTTGGAGTTATTGATCCTTATGGCGTTTATAAGCAAATAAACGGCTCTGTTATTTTGGGGAAATTAGACAAACTAGAATCTTTATGTGCGAAACATAATATTAACTGTCTTTTCCAGTGTGACGCTTATGAACACGCGCTCAGTATTATTGCCTTGGCCGAAGAAAAAAACATTAAGTATGAAGCCATGAT
>CALIGR010000073.1 GCA_938021445.1 uncultured Candidatus Altimarinota bacterium | reverse complement strand
CCTCTGACAAAAGAAGTTACTTTCGCAAATCGGTCCCAATCAAACTCAAACGAGCCATCTTTAGTCGCTTTTCGGAGCCCATAAAGTCCGGATCCAATCTGAAAAATTAGCTGTCCATACTCATCAGTGAGTGCCTCTGGGCTTGGAAATTCTTTTAAATCTGCATCCCAATCAATCGTATAAAAAACAAAGGCATCTCTATCAAAAAGATAAAGATCTCTCATACCTTTAGGCAAAATCACACTCCCAATCGCATCAACAAAGTTATTTTTGAGCCTTGTTCCGGGCAGCACATAATACAGTAATTTTAAAATTTTAAAGATACTTTTGTACTTAAAAAACTTACGATCTTTACTAAATTTAACGCGCGGAATATGATGAACCGATAGTCCTCCTTCTCCCGTATTAAACGGAGCTTTCACATCAGCACAAGCCGCTGCCATGGCCGCCGTAGCTTCAAAGCCAAGCGCTCCCAAGCTCATCGCACTACGATAAAAATAAGACTCTAACTGAAACGGACGCTTCCTTCTTCCAGCTCCTAAAAGAGGATATTCTGGATTCATCTCATCAACATTGAGTGGGGTAGCACTATGCAGCATCTGATGATGCCCATCATGAAGCGTCCCAGTCGTATCAAATTTATCAAAAGCAAAATAACCGCTATCACCTTTTGAAACTTGCAAGATCCAGTCGATAACAATCCGAGGCGTGAAAGCATTGTCATCCCCAAAGTATTGTCGGAAGAAAGGTCTTAATTCGTGAAAAAAATAACGCATTCGCCCAAGAACCGGAAACTGCCCCTTTAAAATATTATGACGCTGAAAATAACGATCATATATAAATAACCCCAAGACTGAGATCACAAAAAGAATAACAAAAAGGCCTAGACCAATAAAGATCCAGCCCAGCACAGTCCAAGACGATATGATTAATAAATTTAACATATTTCTTAGATAATTATGAAATTTAAAATCCCGACTGTAAAGCACTTTAGGTAGTCGAAGCTACTCTTAAAACATGACTTACAACAATATTTTTGCTAATTTACTCACGCTATAAATCAAAATGAATCAATCTGAAAACCTAAACCAACTCTTTCAAAAACTCGAGCACTATCTTCAAAACAGAAGAGATGATAAAGTGGTCGAATATAAAGATTACCAGTCACTAAAAGACGAATTAAAGCCGGTTCTTAACCCAAAAACTGGAAACTGGGATCAGCTTTGGGAAACGGTCGACCAGTACTTAAAATACTCGGTCAAAACCGATCACCCTCAATTTTTTAACCAACTCTGGTCAGGGCAATCACTCCCAGCCCTTATTGGTGAGGTCATCTCAACCGCGGCAAATACTTCTATGTACACCTACGAGGTAAGTCCCGTAGCCACTATTTTAGAGAACCAACTGCTCTCAGAACTCAAAAAAATCGTTGGCTTTGAAAATGGAGAAGCTCAGTTTACTACTGGAGGGAGTAACGGAAATTTAGTTTCAGTTTTACTCGCTCGTGAAAAAATCTATCCACAATCAAGTCAGACCGGGCTAGCCGGGAAAAAGCCACTAGCGGTCTTTACGTCAAAAGAGTCTCACTATTCTTGGGATAAAGCCATTAACGCCACCGGAATTGGAGCTGAAAACCTATACCATATTGAAGCCGATGAAAATGGATCTATGGACGTCATAGATCTGGAAACTAAAATTAAAAAATCTATCGAAGAAGGGAAGGTCCCCTGCTTAATTGGAGGGACCGCTGGAACAACGGTAAGAGGTGCCTATGACCCATTTTTAGAAATATCAAACATAGCTAAAAAATATAACTGTTGGTTTCATATTGATGGCGCGTGGGGAGGATCAGTCGTACTTTCTCAAAAACATAAACCACTACTCAAAGGCCTAGAAAAAGCGGATTCATTTAGCTGGGATGCTCATAAAATGCTCGGACTACCACTTATGTGCTCAATGCTATTTGTTCAAGAATCTGGTTGGTTTGATCGGGTCTTAAACTTAGGTGATACTTCCTATATATTCCACGGGGATGACCGTCCAGACTTAGGACCTTATTCGCTGCAGTGTGGTCGAAAAGTAGATATACTCAAGTGGTGGCTGGAGTGGCAGTTTTATGGAAAAGAAGGCCTAGAAGCACGAGTGGATAATCTCGTTGATTTAGCAAAGTACGCCCAGACCATAATCCAAAATCACCCCAATCTCGAGCTACAATCAGAGCCCTGGATTGGGAATGTCTGTTTCCGTTACACCGATCCAAGTATTAAAGATCTAGGAGCATTCAATCGATTGGTAAGAGATAAGTTACATCAATCTGGAAGCAGCTTTACCAATGTGGCCTATATTGATAAAAATCTAACTATTAGGCTTATTCTTTCTCATTTTGAACTAGAAAAAACACATATAGACACTTTCTTTGATAATTTTATTATGACCGCTAAAAAGTGTCATGACTAATACTATGAATAACCTAAGCCAAGTTTTTACCGAACAAAATCATGACATTCAGTCTGAATACCAAGGCTTATTTAATGAGCTTATGGACTACAAAAATACACAAGAAAAAAGTAATTGGGCTCGTGGATTTACTGAAATAATTAATGACTACCTTAATAAAAATTCAATCGATATTTCACAGTTTCCAACACATACGCAATACAGTCGAAACTATATCGGAAAAGAAAAAAGTAGCGGATGGCAGGCTATGATTTCTCGTTGGGAACCAGGCGCTATTTCGACGATTCACGGCCACCCTGATTTTATTTTCTACTATGTTATTGAAGGCGAGTTTAAAATGCCATTTTTTGAAAAAACTCAGACCAGTGCTGATACAGTAAAACACACTGAAACCAAAGTGATCACTCCCAGTGACACCGTTTGGTCCATTGGCTCTCCAGGATGCTTTGATAATATGATTCACCAAGTTAAGGCCACAAAACCAAGCCTCGCACTGCATATTTTTTCAGACGACGGGCTTAAGGGTGAGATTTTTAAATGTGAGTAAAATCTTGCTAGCCCTCAATGTCAAAAATTGCTTTTTCAATAAGCTCCGGATATTGCCAAACAATAAAATGATTAACGCCTTCTAAGCGCTGATAATCAACCCAGGCGGCATTAGTGAGTTTTTCATGCATATAGTCTCCATTGGCTACTGGGACTAACGGATCCACCGTCCCATGAATGATCACGACAGGCGCGGTTATCTCTGACCACTCAGCACGCATATCTTCCAGGTGTTGCCAGAGCGCAAAAATTTCTTGGTTACTCACTTTAGCGGCTGGAGGAATAATATTTCGAATAATCGGCCAATCCGCTGGATACTGTATCCAACGAGTAAATTCTTCATCTGGATCAGCGGATCCAGCCACCAATACCAAACCCTTAACTTTTTCTGGATACAAAATCGCCATCTTCGCCGCTAAAGGCCCCCCCAAAGAATGCCCCACAACAATGACTTTTTGACTTTTTGGGATTCGGCTAAATACTTGAGCCATTTGATGAACCTGCTCGGGAAGTGAGCGCTGAGTTTTACCATAGTCTGAAAAACCAAACCCTGGACGATCAATCGCGATAAGTCTGAAAGCGTTTCTCAAAAATTCGTTTTTAAAATAGTCCTCCCAGCCATCCCACCTTCCCGGTGATCCATGGATAAACAAAACAGGGCTCTTTTCTATGGCTCCAGTATCAACCCCATAAAGCACTCTATCTTTATAAGTTAATCGAAAATCTTCTACAAAACTGACTGATTCCTGA
>CALIGR010000072.1 GCA_938021445.1 uncultured Candidatus Altimarinota bacterium | reverse complement strand
TCACTCCAGCACTTTTCTAACTCTTTTTTTGTCAGATTTTTATCAATTTTTTCTTGGGACTTCGCCCCTCTTGTTAAAGAGGGGCTGGGGGAGATTTCCAGCGTATTTAGTTTTTTTTCAATCTCGTGTAATTTTTTCAATGATGATCGCTGCATATCATTCTCAATCCAGGCAGAAATATCCCGGGCCTCATCCGCCCAAGAGATAAAGTCCTCTGCTTGATACTCCCCTCTCGGTTCAAATGTTTCAATCGTCTCACTTGGCGTTCTCCATTGTATTCCTCGTGCTTTAAAGACGACGGGAAGATAAGCGAAAAACTTAAAGATCCCTGTATCTTCCCACTGGTGTTCTCCGAAAGTCTCAAAGTCCATAAAGAGATTTACCGTTTCCCCGACACACTCATAGGTCCAATCCGCAAAAGTCTCGCTTGAGAATGGGTAGTGATCCCAGGCTTGATTTCCAAAACGAAACGCCATGTCATCCGAGAGTTTGTAGTTTTTACAAAGCACCGCTAGTTGGCGCCTCTCCCCCTTGTTAAAGGAGGCTGGGGAGATTTGGTACTTTTTGGCAATTTCAAGATCGTCAGATTGTAGCTCCGTCGATCGATGCACATGCACATGATTTGGATGGTCGGCCGGAAGCGCTTTGTCCCAACCTTCAGCTAAAATCCCTTTGTAGCCCATCTCATGAATGAACTCCGCTATGTCGTCTCTATAGATCAGCTCTGTATTTCTAAAAACTTCAGGCTCAGACTTAAAGTGCTTTTTCATCAAGTCGCGATGAAGCTTGATCTGCTTGGCGTACTCGGCTTTTGAGTAAAGAAAGCTCAAGGAATGCGCATAGGTTTCAGCTAGAAACTCTACTCGGCCTGTTTTCTGTAATTTTTTAAAATTATCCAATACCTGTTTCCCAACTTTCCCAAAATCTAAGCACTGCTCAATAAAGACCCCTGAAAGCGAAAAACTAAACTTAACTTCTGGATGATTTTTTATCATCTCAAGCATAAGATTGGTCATCGGGAGATAACACTTTTCCGATACTTTCTCAAAAATGAGCTGGTTATTATGGCGATCTTCTTCCGTTTCAAAATAGTTTCCTTCTTTTTGAGACAGCATTGACTGCTCCGCAATTCGATACGGTTGGTGGACTTGAAAGTAAAAACAAACAGATTGGGCCATGGATTAATTAAGATAAAAAATTGTAGATACTTGATTTTAATGATATATTGGATTCAGACCATAAGACTAAAGTGTATTGTTCTTGGGAATCCCTTCCATCCGGTCGGCTTCGAACCGGGACATAAAAGATACACACAGCAGGTCTTTTTGTTTATCTGAAAAATAAATCCTCATAAACAATTTTACTTCGAAATACCTCAAACCAATTCGTATCAGACTGATTGTACTTCCGAGCAATTCCATAACAAAAGACATCAACCGCTTGAAGTTGTTTTATATGTTGACTGTCTTCATGTGATATATTTATAGAAGCTTCAGGAATTAATCTGCCACTAATATTGTTAACTAAATAACGATTACACTCAGCTATTTCTTTTTGGTTTTTACAGCGATCTAAAATTAAATTCAAACTTGATATTTGACTTAGATCAATCTGATCAATTAAAACTCTAAGTATATAGTTATATAGACGAGCCTTATTAGACTGTAACTCAGGATTCACTTTTTTTTTGTTAATAGTAATAGAATAAAGGCCGAAATTTAACGAATCGCAGTGCGTATAAAAGTACTGTTTCACCGCAAAACTCGTCTCGGATCCTTTAAGTTCCTTTACTACTCTTTTTCTTTTATTTTTGGGATTTAGTTTTCTCTTTACAGTCTTATCAACAGCGCTTTTCAATCTTTTATTATCATTATTACTATGAGTAAGCAGTATCGTAATAGTAAAAAAATGGGAAGGATTTTTATTTTCAAAATCAAATCCTAAATCGCCACTCTCGTCAACATACAGATAGTGACTCATACCAATTAAAATCGATTATAGATCTCTATCACACGTGCCGCCTGTGCTTCCCACGTGAGTCGCTCTCGATGCTCCAGAGCTTTGTTTCTGAGTGTTCTCCGTAGCTCTGGGTACTGAGCCAATGCTAAGACATACTCAGCCATCTTATCTGAGTCCCAATAATCTACTTCAAGTTTGTGATGAATGATCTCATTCGCTCCACAATTTTTAGAAATAATGAGCGGTGTCCCATGATCAATTACCTCAATAGCCGTCAGTCCAAATGGTTCTGAAACTGAAGGAATGATACACGCATCGCTAAACATGTAGAGTGCGTCACGCTGCTCTGGCGTTATAAATCCGAGACAGTGAACGTTTTCCTCTAGCCCATAAGTCTTAATCTTTGACTGGATTTCTGGAAGCATGTCTCCATCTCCCGCAATAAAAAAATGAAGGTTTGGATTATGTGGAATGGATTTTTTAGCCGCATCCAAAAAATACTCCGGTCCTTTTTGTAGGGTTACTCGACCAATGAACAAAACCCAAAACTGACTCTTGTCTTTTTTCCAAATCTTCGCTTTATCCTCCTCTGGAGTTTCTTTTTTCCGCTCATAGGCATTGTGTACGACTGAGATCTTCTCTGGGGCAATCCCGTAAGATTCAACTAGGATTCTTTTGGTATAAGCACTCACGGCCAGTACTCGATCAGCCTGCTCCATCGCGTGTTTCTCACGCCTAAAGACTTCGGTATCTGGATTTTTATTCCCCGATCGATCCACCTCCGTCGCGTGAATATGCAAGACATAGGGCAATCCATTCTTAATTTTCAACTGCAAAGCCGCCTCAGCGGTAATCCAGTCGTGCGCATGGACCAACTCAAAATCCATACCACGAGTCAGTAGGACTGCCTCTTGAGCAAATCGGTCAATCTCCTGAAACAAATTGTCTCCATAAACTTTTTTCGGCTTAGTTTGAATTTTCTTAAGCTGAGTCGTCGTCAAAAACTTTTCATGATTTGTCTGTATATCTTTGTACTGACTCGTCGTTACGTAAGGAGAATGAATCAAAGTCTCAATTCTTAAAAATCG
>CALIGR010000071.1 GCA_938021445.1 uncultured Candidatus Altimarinota bacterium | reverse complement strand
CATCACCAAGTGACGAACCAAGACCGATAAAAATACCATTCATGTTTTTTTGATCTGAAAACTGCCTCGGTTCCCAATAATTAAATAGGCCCCAATGAGAGTTGGTACAATTCCTATCCATTGCTGACTGGTTGGGATTGTCTGAAAAATTAAATAAACAAGGCCAATCGTTATAATCGGCTCAACTGCGGCCAGGCTACTCGCCTTAGTAATTGAGATTCTATGAATGGCCTCAACCCAAAGTAGTTTTTGCAAACCTAAAAAAATAATACCCATCAAAAACATATAAAACCAATCTATTGATGAAACAAAACTCATATCTATTTCTTCTAAGCAAAATGAAAGTCCTAAAAGAATAAGCCCGGCTATCAAGCTCCGCACAAAAATAATCTGAACGGCTGTTATCTTGGTGCGAAGCCTTCTTTGATACAAATTTCCAATAGGAGCCAAAAATTGAGCGAGTAAAACCAATATATCTCCAAGATTAAAAATAAACCCTGGTTTATAAATAATAATAAAACTACCCATTAGGAGAAAGAAGCTCCCGATATAAGCTGATAATTTATATGATTCTAACTTTAAAAAATGAAGAATCAGAAAACCAAAAAATATCTGAGAAAGACTTAAAACTGCAATATTACCAGGACTTGTATAATGAGCCGCGAAAAACATGAGACCATACTGTCCAACTCCAATAAAAAGAGCCAACAAGAAAGCTTCAAGCCAAATATTTTTCCTCAAAAAAGAAAACCCCGTTTTAAAACCCGAAACAATCCCCATAAAAATACAAGCTACAATCGTGCTTACTCCCGCTGAAAATAAAGCGGGCAGTCCACTCGCCATTAAAACAATCATAATAGGGAAAAAAGCCCAAATTAAAATACCCGCTCCTAAAAATAACTCTCCTTTCACTTCTTCTGAAAAAGATTCGAAACGAGCTTTCATTAAACTATAAAAATTCGTCTACCAGCTTTTCAGACAGTCCTATATAAGTTTCTGGAGTTAGTTTTTTTAACTTTTCTTTTACGGTTTCAGGAAGATCCGTTTGATCTACAAATTCATAAATCTGATCCAGGGTAAGCGCTTGGCCTCTAGAAAAATCTTTAAGTTGTTCATAAGCATCATAATGACCGTGCGCTCTTAAAACAGTCTGAACCGCTTCCGTTAAAACTTCAGGAGCATTTTGAAGATCTTTTAAAATCACTTCTTCTTGTATTTCTAATTTTCCAAGCCCTTTCTCTAAAGATTTAAGCGCGAGTAAAAAGTGACCAAAAACCAATCCAAAATTTCGCTGCAAAGTTGAATCTGTCAAATCTCGCTGCCACCGAGAAATCGGTAATTCATCAGCAAGTGTTCTCGCTATACCTCGGGCCAGTTTCAAATTTCCTTCTGCATTTTCAAAATCAATTGGGTTTACCTTATGAGGCATCGTCGAAGAGCCGACTTCACCAGCCACTGTTTTTTGACCAAAGTAACCCAGTGAAACATACCCCCAAACATCTCTACAACAATCGATCAAAATCGAAGAAATCTGGCCTATATTATTAAGCAACGCCGCTTGGTTATCATGTGGTTCAATCTGAGTAGTCAAAGGATTCCACTCTAATTCTAACTTTTGAGTAATAAATTTTTCAGATAATTCTAACCAGTCAACCTGTGGAAAAGCGACCGCATGCGCTGAAAAAGTTCCAGTCGCTCCATTTATCTTAGCCGTAACTGGAATCTGACTCAATTTTTGTATTTCACCCTCTAATCGAGACCAAAAAACGGCCCATTCTTTTCCCATTGTACTAGGAGTCGCGGTCTGTCCATGGGTTCGACAAAGCATTGGAACTGATTTCCAAGATTTAGACTTTGTTTCTAAATTTTCCAAAACAAGACCTAATTCATTTAAAATAACCGACTTTCCAGATTTTAGCATTAAACCGTAAGCCGTATTATTTATATCTTCTGAAGTACAAGCAAAATGAATCCAAGGCCACAAATTTTCAGGCACTAAATCTCGGACAAAATATTCAACCGCCTTTACATCATGATTCGTAACCGACTCATATTTTTTAATTTGATCATATTCAGTCGCTGTGAAATTTTCACACAAAGCTTCTAAACCAATCTTGGTTTCCAGCATTAATTCAGGAGCCAATTTATTTTCACTTAAAAAAATCAACCACTGCACTTCTACAATGGTCCTGTATTTCATCAGACCAAATTCAGAAAAAATCGGTAATAATTTTTCAACTTTATTTCGATACCGATCATCCAAAGGTGATAAATTCATCACAATCAATCTAAAAAAAAAACGAAAACTGTCACTTAAAAAAAAAGAACAAAAGGTTTCTTAAACCCACAATTTTTTCCTTTATAGTTTTTTTAATAAACAAGTTTATAAACTTAGTAAGTAGTAGAAACAATTTGTGTAAAACTAAAACTTGTTACTAATACTGGTTTGAACCATGTGCTTAGTTTTTGCTGAATACTTTTTGTGATAGTCATACTTCTTATTGAATATTTTTATTACTCTTTATTTATCTTCTATACAATGCTTTAATTAAGAACTATTAGATTTTTTCGATTGATAAAATTTTGCGTGGAAAACTCGTGGAAAACTAACTGAATACTGAACTTTTTCTGAAGATTTAGTGAGGAAAGATTCAGACTTTATAAAAACTTAAGATTTAGCCGTTGAAAACTTCGTTGGGTTTCACGAGTTGATCAACAGGCAGTTTCTTTCCAGGCATAACCTTAGCTCCAGCCCCTATCTGACTGCCTTTTCCAACAATTGAACCCATTTTTTGTTTTTCACTATCCACAAGTTTATCTTTGATTTTCACTTTCACATTTTTTTGATCCAGCCTGAGGTTACAGGTCACGCTGAGAGCGCCAAAGTTAACGTTTTCATCTACGACAGAGTCTCCGACATAAGCCATGTGTGTGGAAACATTGGGGGCTAAATAAGATCTAGCAATTTCACTGTTATATCCTATAGCGCTATTTTTTTCGATATTACTTTCTCTTACGAGGCAGTTATTCCCCACAATTGTGTTTTCTCCTAGGTAGCAAGGACCGGCAATAACAGCGTTTTCATACACCCGAGCGTTTTGATCTATGATGATGTTTTGGCCTTTAAGGACTACGTTTTCACTGATTTGGGCGGTTTTATGGACCCAGATTTTAGGCTTTATTTCTTCAAAATCGGTTTTATCGTCGTGGCTGAAGACCAGAAGCTGTAAGGCCATTTCGTTTACGTGCCAGGGAAACTTTATTGCCTGCCAGAAACCTTCATATTTAAGGGCTTGAAAATCCTTGGTTTTAAAGAGGTTATCGAGCGCTACCTCATAAACGTCATCTTTATTTGATTGAGCCGTGTTAAGAGCTTTTTTGAGATCTTGAGCGTCTTGAAAATAGTGAGCGACGATATTGATTAGGCTTGAAGGTTCTGTACCGGGTTCTGGCTTTTCTACAATGCTTTTTATGCGGCCATCACTTCCCACTTCAAAATAACCACCAGGGAAGTAGCTATCTATTTCTTTGGCCACCAAAGCCCCGTCGTGATTTTTCCCAAGATTTACTAGGTCTTTGTAGGCCTGAGGATTTATAAAATCGTTTCCGTTTAAGACTATCACTGGTTCGCCGTCTTCGACGAATTCTAGAGCTACGTTTAGTCCACCGTGCATGCCATTGAGGTCTTCTTGTTTAGTAATAACCGCGTTAGAGAGGAAACTATTTTCAGATTTCAAAACTTCTATCTGGTCTAAGTTTTCTTGATTACCGACAATAATGAAGTTATCAAGCCCGCCCTTGTGAGCATTTTCTAAAAGCTTTAAGATAAGTGGTTTTCCCTGAAAACTTAAAAAATTTTTATCGGAAAGAGGATCCATTCGTGAAGAGCGTCCGGCGGAGAGGAAAATGGTTTTCATGCTTTTGGGTAAAGTATAGCAGGAATAAAAAAAATCCCGGAAGAAATCCTCCGGGATTTTTTGAGTCATCAAGCGTTAAATGATTATTTAACTTCTCGAAGTTTGACAATCCATCGTTCGTTGTCGAAATCAACTCCACAAGTGAAGAGTACGAGATCAGCAGCGCCTTCGAAGCTATCGTCTAGACGATTAGTTTCGTAAGGATTAATGAGTTCAGAGAAGAAAACTTCGTACTGAGCCGTTTGTCCGTTTCGAGTAAGCATAACTCGTTCTCCGTCTTCCATTCCACCAATCATTGGTTTGAATACTGGACCGTATGGAGTTGGGTCTCCAGGCCAGATAGAAGAGTGAGCGAAGACAATAAACATATCTTGTTCTGGGTCGTAGTAGTGACCAGCTCCTGTGTTTGTCAGGTCGTCTAGCCAGACAGAAGCGTCTGTTAGAACGGTCTGAGAAGCGGGAAGATTAGCGACGCCCATTGAAGGGATAGATACGTATACGTTTTCTTCGTAGGCACTAGACCCTCGATCAACCATCCAGAGAGTTCGGCTTACCATATCAAGGGCTTGCCCTCGAGAAAGACCGTAGTCTCCAGATTGTCCTTTAAGTTCATCAGTGAGTAGGTTTCGTCGAGCCATACTGGCAAGGCTTCCATCAAAATTGAAAGCGCTTCCTAGCGCAGATGACATAGAGCCAAGAGTAACTTGGGCTGATGGGTTGAAGTTTGTACCTCCAATGATACCCATGTTTTTAAGGGTTTCTGTATAAGGGAAGTACCAAGCGTCCGTGTTTACATCAGCGAAGGCACTCGTGTTTCCGTATTCAAGCATTACTTCAGCGGCGTGAGCTAGAACTTTAGCCATTTCAGCGTTGTTGAAGTTGTTTACAAGAGTGATGTCACCTGAGTCATCGTACCCAGAGATAACGCCTTGTCGGAAAAGATTAATAGCCGCTTCGTAGTAAGGTCCATCAGCGGAATCGTAAGGGAACAGTGTTTCAGCTTGGTATTTTTCTCGGAGCCATTCTGGAACGTATCCAGTAAGTGGGTAGAGGTCCATCTGAGAAACATTGTTTTTGATTCGGTTGAGTTTCACTTGTTTTTTGACAACGGGTGTTGGTTTTTGAACTTCAACTTTTTCAACGGCTGGTTTAGTAGGAACTAGTGTCTGAGACATTACGTTTTGAGAAACACCATAGATGCTTCGGTACTGTTCAATCCCACCAGTGATAATGGTCATGTTAGCGCTTACGCTTTTACCATTTCCTGTACAGATCGCTTCAACACCACAAACTTTAAGTCCTTTAGCTTCCGCCCACTGAACCGCACATTGGTATCCAGTAGTGCTTCCACCACTTTGTTTACATTCGTTGTAGTCGTCGAAAGCAGTATCTTGACTTCCAAGAGATGAATCTCTTGTTGGGAACATCGCTCGACATTGGAATTCATCCCCACAGATCATAACAATATGTCTTTGTGGGACACTTCCTCCACCAAATTGAAGATCAGAAGTTCCAGTTGATCCATCACCAAATACAACTTGGTTTGTAGTCGTTGTTGTCGTTGTAGTTGTAGTTGTAGTTGTAGTACCACCACCTCCAGTTGTTGTCGTCGTTTCTTCAGTGGTGGTTCCACCACTAGTAGTCGTTTCTTCAGTAGTGCTTCCTCCAGTAGAGCTCGTCGATTGAGCCGCAGCAACGATAGCAGCTGCCGCCGCTTCTTCGGCTGCCACGATAGCTTCTTGAGCCGCGATAGCGGCTTCTTGAGCCGCGACGATGGCTTCTTGAGCCGCCGCGATATCTTCAGGGGCTTCCGTTTCTTCAGCAAGAGCGATAGCTTTTTCAGCAGCAGTGGCCGCTTCTTGAGCCGCCGCCGCCGCTTCAGTCGCTTCACCAGCAGCAACAACAGCCGCATCAGCTTCTTCAGTAGCTCCGGCATTAGAAGCTTCTATAGCAGCGGTAGCGGTGCTTGAAGCAGTAGAGCTAGCTTCTTCAGCCGCTTCAACAGCAGCAATAACAGCCGCATCAGCTTCTTCACCTGTGTACTCGTTAGTTACGGTGAAAGTAGTTCCAGCGAAAGCAGTAGAGTTCGCAGTATTAAGAATTCCATTGCTTGGCCCAGCATCGTCTCCAACAGTAACATCGAAGAAACCATCTTGAGCGGCTGTAAGCGTTTCGCTCACGGCGCAGTTAATTTGGCTTTCAGCTGGGTAAAAGAAAGAATCAGTCTCACCACCGTTTAGCACAAAGCTGTGGGAATCACCGTTACCACAAGTGATATCGATGTTGAATGGTCCAAGACCACCATCACCACTAGGAGTGATTTTTTCTACAAAGAATTCAACTACTTCAGGACCAGTATACTCGTTAGTTACGGTGAAAGTAGTTCCAGCGTGAGTAGAAGAATTTGAAGCATTAAGAGCTCCATTACTTGGTCCAGCATCATCTCCCACAGTAATATCAAAGAATCCGTCTTGAGCGGCAGTAAGCGTTTCGCTTACAGAACAGTTGATTTGACTGTTAGCTTCGTAGAAGAAAGAACCAGACTCACCACCATTTAGTACAAAGCTGTGGGAATCACCATTAAGACAAGTGATATCGATGTTGAATGGTCCAAGACCACCATCACCACTAGGAGTGATTTTTTCTACAAAGAATTCAACAAGTTCAGGTGTAGTAGCGGCTTCTTCAGCCGCAGTAGCAGCTTCCTGAGCAGCAGCCGTAGCGGCCTCAGCAGCCGTAGCAGCGTTAGTAGCGTCGGTAGCGGCCTCAGCAGCAGCAGTGGTAGCTTCTTCAGCGGCAGCAGCAGCTTCCTGAGCAGCCGTCTCAGCGGCAGCGTCATCACCAGCATTTTCAGCGGTTTGAGCTTCTTCAGCAGCCGTAGCAGCGTTAGTAGCATCAGTAGCGGCATCAGCAGCAGCTGTAGCGGCATCAGCAGCAGCAGTGGTAGCTTCTTCAGCGGCAGTAGCGGCATTAGCAGCAGCCGTAGCGGCATCAGCAGCAGCAGCAGCAGCGGCAGTAGCAGTCGTTTGATCAGCTGGATCCCCAGAAGCATCAGCGGTAGCTTGAGCTTCAGCGGCATCAGCAGCAGCGGCAGTAGCAGAAGTTTGAGCTTCTTCAGCAGCCGTAGCGGCATTAGCAGCAGCGGTAGCGGCATTAGCAGCAGCGGTAGCGGCATTAGCAGCAGCGGTAGCGGCTTCAGTAGCGTCCTCAGCGGCTTCTTCAGCAGGAGT
>CALIGR010000070.1 GCA_938021445.1 uncultured Candidatus Altimarinota bacterium | reverse complement strand
TGGGATCAATCAATTTGGGATGCGGGGAATGATCCAAATTGGGCTTATATACAACGCTATTTTCTATCTCGTTCTGGCCACGGAGCTAAATAATATATGGGCGTTTATACTTTTAAATTTTAGCTTCATCTTATTTTTATGCTGTTTTTGGCCGAGTTTCAACTGCATCACCACGCTTTCCACTATGGACAAAACTCGGGGTCAACACATTGGAAATTTTCAAATCATCGCCGTAAGCTCGAGTCTAATCGCTCCAGTTATCACCGGTTTTTTACTCGAGTGTGGACAGGCTCAATGGAGTCTGATTTTCTCTATCATTTGCTTCCTAATCGGCGTCTTCCTCGTCAAAAAAATCGAACCGACTTATACCAAAATTGAATCTGATGAAGCTTTCAAGAAAATTTTCAAAGAAACGATACTTCATCGAGAAAAAGTCTGGGGCTTTCTTGGGGAGATGGTCGTGGGTATAACCATGTGGATTTTATGGCCGCTCTACTTTAAAGCGGTCGTTGGAAAATTCTCACTCATGGGTCTGATCACGGCCGCTATGGCTTTTTTCGAGATTTTTGTGACCCGCTGGATGGGAAAACTTACGGACCGAATTTCAGCGTCTAAAACACTTTTCTGGGGATGTTGGGCCCGGTTCGCTGACCTTTCTCTCAGAGCCAGTTACATTTTCTTCAAACCACTCTGGTTCATTGGTTTTATTCAATTAATGGGCACTATCCTTGGACCGATCTTTCAAATAGCCGCCATCAGTCGAGTCTTTGAACTTGGAGTAGAAAAACACCCAAATAATCTAATCGAGTTTTTTCTAGCAAGAGAAATGTTTCTAGGACTCACTCGTTTTTTATTTTTAGTGCCAGTCGCGGGTATTATCTATCTGACTGATGTTATTTGGCTCGGACTTGTTTTTATCTTTTCTGGGCTTTGGGCTTTTGGACTTCGGAAATTTTAGTCCAAAGACTAAAATCTATTAGTACCGACTTTTCAAGACTTGGTCCCTTATGGTTTATTTGCTAATATTGGCATAATGGACTTAAAAGCATTCTTAAAATCAAAAAAATTCTGGTGGCATTGCGTCTGCTGGACCTCCGTACTTTTGTTTTTAAAATTTTTTGGAGTCGCCATCATCACTCTCCTGGCTGGCGTCATTGGATATTTCCCTTACCAAAGCTACACCAATCGTTACGAAGCGGTAGAATTATCACCTCAGACACTTCCACAGTACAAAGAACAAGCGCTTGATTTTAATCATCAATACTCAAACGATGAGTTACCGTTTTTAGCCTCAGCCGTTATTGATATAGAGAACGATGGAACTGAAGAAATTTTTTTAGGTGGTGGAAAAAACCAACCAGACCAAATTTTTAAATTTAAAAATAATACTTTTGAAAAAATCACCCTCGCTGGTATAAGTGAAATTAAATCCGAGCCAAGCCTCGGTGCGAACGTGATAGATCTAGATAAAAACGGTTTTGATGATCTTCTCATCACTCGCCCAAGTGGTATTTACTGGTACCAAAACATATCAGGTCAGTTTAAGTTACAAAAACTAGACATAGAAATGTCAGATAAAACTTCACCTTTGTCTCTTACGCTTACCGACTTAAATCAAGACGGCTGGGTCGATGTCTTCGTCGCTGGATATTTGGACAAATCTGAAGTCACCGGACTCACTATTTTTAACGACCCAGACTACGGAGGTAAAAGTGAACTCTTTCTTAATAACGGCAATAATACCTTTAAAAATATCACAGACGAAGCGAGTCTTAGATATACACACAATACGTTTCAAGGAGTATTTGTAGATCTAGACAATGATCTCGACCAAGACTTAGTCGTCGCCCATGACACTGGTCAAGTGAGGACTTACCAAAACAATGGTGACCTCTCTTTTACCAACACCAAAAACCCAACGAGTGATTACTTTGCGTACCCGATGGGGATCGGAGTTGGGGATTACAACAATGATGGGTTGGTTGATCTGGCCTTCTCAAATGTCGGGAATTTAGGCCCGATGAACTTTGCCTTGCGGGGAGATCTGGAACCCGATCAAGTCTTAAACAAAAAGATAATCGTATTTGAAAACCAGGGGGACTTTAAATTTTTAGACACGGCTGAAACTCTTAAAGTTGCTGATTATGAGTTTTCCTGGGGGCTAATTTTTGCCGATCTCAACAATGACACTAAGGAAGACCTTATCATCGCTCAAAACTACGTAGACCTCCCTCAACAAAAACTCTTCAAGTACCCAGGAAGAATCTTAATACAGCAAGATAAAAACGAGTTCACGACTCAAGAAAAAACACTCAAAGCTATCAATCGAGACTACGGCATCAGCCCACTCACAGCTGATTTCAATAATGACGGTGTTTTGGATCTAGTCTACGCAAATCTATCCGGAAAATCACGAGTATTTTTAAGTCAAAAACCACTCAATAACTTTCTAAAACTAAAACTCCCAAATACGGCTAATTCTCTTGGGGCTAAAGCTACTTTGGAAGCCCAAAATGGTAAAAAACTAACTCAGTTTTTCGTAACAGGAGAAGGTATGTCTTCCGACAGCTCACATATCTTACATTTTGGATTTGATTCAAATTTTCAACCCCAAAAACTCGAAGTCACCTGGCCAAACGGAAAAACCAAAGCGACTGAAAACATCGTTCTCAATACTCAGTTAGAACTTTCTAATGATGAATAAAAATCACTCAAGCTGGCTTTTTTTTACTGGCCTTATCGCGCTCTTTGGGGCATTTATCACCGGACTTGGTGAGTGGCTTATGCTCTACTCCCCAGAAGCTCTTTATGGTTACACAAAACAGCATCAAAATTTTTTACATCCAAGCCTAGCACAAATAAAGTTGGGCTTCTTTTTAGGAGTAATTGGGGCACCTGTTTATATTTTAGGCTACTGGCATATAGCACAGATGCTGAAGCTAAAAAATCTTACTTACTGGATCTTTATGAGCTTAGCCGTTTTCGGTTTTATGCTGGGAAACGTCTGGCTTGGGACTAATGCCTACATCGCATTTCTCATCCAGGCAATCAATACAAACATGCAAGTAGAAAGCCTCCAGGTAGTCCTAAACCAAATAGAATCCCTGAGTGAACCGCTTCTTCAAGTCATTCGAATCTGTGTGCTAGCACTTTCTGGTATAACTATTTGGAAAATCCTAACGACTAAAACAAATTATCCAAAATGGGTTATATTTAGCGCTCCGTTTTTAGTGATCATCTATATTTTTCTGCTCTACTTTTTAGTCCCAAGTATCGGAAACTATTTTCTTCCTGCCGCACTCAATGTCGCGCACGTCATCTTTTTTGCCTTCTCTAGTTACTTCGCCTACCAAGTATGCTACAAAAAATAAGCTGGCCCCTCTGGGCACTCCGGATCATAGCGCTCTTTGGACTGTACGGGGCGCTGGATTTATCTCTCGCTCAAGCACAAACCGGCACCGCCTGCCCGGTGATCATCATTCCCGTTTGCTACCTAATCGCTTGCGTTTTTGCTGACTTAGTCTTCTTCTCCTTTTTCCTTCACAAGATCTGGGGAAAATTACTTTTTAACTTAGCGCTATCTACCGGTCTTATTATCTCTACTCTCGCAACCTTCACCAACCTTCTAAATATTTCCCATTGCCCACTTACCTCAAGTAATATCCCAATGTGCTACCTCGCCTGGGGAAGTTTTTTGGGCGTTTTGGGGTTTTATATACTGAGTAATTTAGGTAAAAATAAGACCTCAGATTGACATCTCCCCAACCTTAAATAAATTCTTCTAGCTTTAAAAAGCACCAAACGAAGGGTAGATAGCGAAGCGGTCAAACGCAGCAGACTGTAAATCTGCCGGCTCAGCCTTCACAGGTTCGAATCCTGTTCTGCCCACCAGAAAAATAGTTTTGATCTTCAGGTCAGAACTATTTTTCTTTTTGGGGCATAATGAGAACCGCGTTAGGTTCGATACGAAGTCACGAGAGCTTCGCTCGAGTAATCCTGTTTGGCCCACCAAAACCCCTAAGCGTCCCACTCAGTGATGACCTCCCCATCCAGTGAAAACTCAACCTCTTCGACGCTCGGAAACTGCTTAAGGGTCTCAATGATCGGAGACATCACCGAAGCGGCGGCACAAGCCGGTTGATCTAAGTAGCGCTCCGCCACTTTATCAAAATCAACCACCGCTATTTTCTCCGGTTTTATTTTTACACTCTTAAAGTAGTCACTCAAAGGTCCGATTATCTCTCCTTCTGGCATCCAATAAGGGGTATCAAACGCATGGTAAAAATTTTCATCTGTTTTCTCTATTTCCGTAGGCCCTTCAAAAAGCAGTCTTAAAGCCGCATCGGCAATGGCCGGTTGTTTCTCAATCTCCCGTTCTACAAATTTTTGCGCGG
>CALIGR010000069.1 GCA_938021445.1 uncultured Candidatus Altimarinota bacterium | reverse complement strand
CATCACCTACACGCTGAATTTGAACCAGACGTGAAAAAAGGTGATAAGATCAAAGAAAAACAGATCATCGCCAGGTCAACGGAAACCAAATCAACCGTTAAATCTCGATGTGCTGGTACGGTTGTAGATGTTGCTTCCGATCATATCACGATCAAACAGGAAGAGGCGCTCGAGAAAACCTACACCGTTTCTCACCGTCTTACTCTCAAGATCAAAGACGGAGATCAAGTCGCTAAGGGACAAGCCCTTACGATCGGTCATATCGACCTGAGAGAGCTTATGGAGCTGACTAATGTTGAGAAAGTACAAGAATACATCTTATATGAAGTTCAGTACATCTACGCTTCTCAAGGACAACATATTAATGAGAAACATATCGAGATCATTGCGAAGCAAATGGCTTCTAAGGTAAGAATTATCGATGGTGGGAGCTCTGAATATCTTCCAGGCGAAGTTCGAGACGTTATCGAGATCGAGCGAGCGAACGCGGCTCTTGGGAAGAAAAAGAAAAACAAGATAATTGCCTACGAACGACTTCTTCTTGGGCTCACACGGATCTCTCTCTGGACGGACTCATGGCTCTCTGCTGCCTCATTCCAAGAAACGATAAGAGTCCTTGTGGAGGCCTCTACGACTCGAAAAATAGATCAACTTGACGGACTCAAAGAGAACGTTATTATCGGCCGGCTAATTCCGGCAGGGAAACACTACGATCCCTCCCTCAACAAAAAAGCATAAAACTCATGCCAACTATAAACCAACTCATTCGGAAACCTCGTCGAGATAAGGCTAAAAAGTCTAACTCTCCGGCGTTACAGTCACGGTTCAACACGCTGCGTAATCAGCCAGTAGACCAATCTTCTCCTCAAAAACGAGGGGTTTGTATTAAAGTGACAACGACGACTCCCAAAAAGCCAAATTCGGCTCAACGGAAAATCGCTCGTGTGAGATTGACTAATGGTTATGAAGTAAATGCTTATATCATGGGAGAAGGGCACAACCTACAGGAGCATTCGGTGGTACTACTAAGAGGTGGACGAGTGAAAGATCTCGTTGGAGTTAGGTACCACGTAGTGAGAGGCTCACTTGATACTCAAGGAGTCGAAAATCGAAAACAAGGTCGTTCTCGTTACGGAACCAAAAGACCTAAAGCAAAATAATCACCTAATTTATAGCCAATCTCGGCTATTTCATACCTAAAGCATGTCAGACAAAAAAGTAGCGCCAAAATCTCCAGCGCCTGAAAAAAGTGAGACTAAGCCAGATTCAAAACCGAAAAGTACTAAGAAGTACCAAAACCAATTTTCTTTTGGTGATCCACTTCAGACCAAATTCATCAACTGCTTGATGAAAAATGGGAAGAAAACACTCGCTCAGAGAATCTTAAAGGACACATTTCAAGAAGTTCATCGTCGTGGACAAGAGGATCCACTTAAGACTTTTGAGCTAGCGCTAAAAAATGCGACTCCAAATATAGAGGTAAAAGCTAAACGTATTGGTGGAGCGGTTTACCAAATTCCAATCGAGGTTAAGCCAAAAAGACAGCAATCTCTTTCTATTCGATGGGTACTTGAGGGTGCTCGAAAGAAAAAAGGTCAACCAATGTACAAGCGTCTTGCTTCTGAGCTTATTGACTCAGCGGCTGAGACTGGATTTGCTTTCAGTAAGAAAGAAGACGTACATCGAATGGCTCAAGCTAATAAAGCCTTTGCTCACTTGGCTCGTTACTAGTCGCAAGAAACTCAAAACTTAAATAAACCAAAAGGCCTTCAGGATTTCTGAAAGGTCTTTTTTGCTTTTTTTGCCAAAATATGTTTTAATAGAATAATTGATAAATTTTATTTTTATCTTTAATTAATAAAAACTTGATCATATGGAGGTTTCTAAAATTTTATATTTTATCTTGCTCAGCGCTATCCCAATAGCGCTCTGGATATTTGTGTTTAGAAAGTTGATGCCGACAAACAAGCATCTGGCGATGATTAGCTTTATCGCTGGGATGATTTCGGTTCTCCCAATAAAACTCTACGAAAAATACTGGAACACGACACTCCTAAATCTAGAACATGTAAATCTCTTTAAGTATCTTGGAGATGTGGTCCAAGTACAAGCCGTAGGAACCCTTCTCGCTTACGTTGTGAGCTCTGTGGTCGTTATGGTTGGTTTGTTTGTCTTTACGGGGGTCCTGATGGCTATTCTGCAAATTGGAAGTGGTGACGACAACTGGGGAGTCTTCAAGTCAAAATGTATCAAAGTCTTAGAGTGCCCCGCTTTTTTCCTGACACTTGCAGTCGTTTGTGGAGTCATTGGCTATTTCACCAGCCTTGGGCTGAGTAAAATGGTCTGGTTCTTTGTTATGGTCGGGATATTAGAAGAGTTTATAAAACACTTAGTCTTAAGGTTTTCCGATGAAGACAAGATCACTTCTGTTCGTGAAGCCATTCAGTACTCGATTATGGTAGCTCTTGGCTTTGCGTTTGTAGAAAACATCATCTACGCTGTAAAAATAGACAGTGCCGGACTCATGTCGATGCTTCAACTGACCGTTATTATCAGTCTAAGATCGGTGCTCTCTGTAGGAGCTCATGTTGGATTTTCGGCTATTCTAGGGTACTTCTATGGAATTGCTAAGTTTGCGGATCCTATCTATCAGGCGCAGTCTCTTAAGCACAAATCTTGGTTCGTTGAGAAAGTTCACCAGGTCATGCACGTACGACAAAGCGTCGTGTTTCACGATCAAAAAATGCTCGAGGGTGTGGCCCTTGCGATGATCTTGCACGCTGCTTACAATAGCTTTCTAGAATTTAACTTTCCACTCATAGCGCTTATTGAGATACTCTTACTTTTAACGTGCGTAAATATACTCTTAAAGCAAAAAAAATGGTTTAGACATTGGGAGAGTCTTAACACAAAAATTGTAAATCCTTTTCAGAATCAGGTTATAAAAACAAACTACTAAAACCCTAAACTGTTAAACTACTGTTTTGAAAGGGCTTTGAGATTTCTTCTTCGTTTGTCCATTTCTGGAACATATTCGTAAACAGCTCGCCCGACACGTCGGAAAAACTCGTACTTTTGGAGATTGAGAGAGATTGTCCCAAGACGAATATCTCGCTTCTTAAGTACCGAATCAATAATATCTTGTCTTTTCATTGGGCCTTCATTCTCAACCAATACGTCTCGAATAAGATCACACACAGTTCCAGAGGCAAGTCCCCATTCTTTAAGCGCGTACATACCACGACCGACTAATACAAAGTCCTCATGGCGGATAAGCTCATTATGAATAGCCTGGTTGGTTACCATTTTTTTAGAGTCAAAATCTTTCAGCACATGATTCACGATGTCAGTAAAGTGAAGCGCTGAACCATTATTGTGCAGCGTAATCATAATTTTATCCTTGATTGATCGCGGATTGATATGTCTCCACGCCGTGAGGCCCCAACCGTCTTCCGTCTGCTTGAAACTCCAATCTACATGAAGCACGGCTTCAATCATGGCTTCTGTATATTTACCACCAGTGGCCTCTGCCAATTCGGAGACTGCCATAATATCTTTTTTCGATTTCATCCCTTTTTGAAGATCTTTAATCAGTCCTTTGACATCCATCATACTGATATCTGACTCTCTCCAGAAGGGTCGGTAAAATTGATTTTTATCTTGCTTTGCCAATCGATCACAGACTCTAACGGCGAGCCTTAAAGCATTAGTATCTATGTTTTTGGTCTCTTTCATATGCTTAAGCATCTCAGATATAAGATGATCATCGAGCATAATCTTTCCATTGGCTTCTACTATCTGGCAAGCTAAATTATGAATCTGACGCATAGAAGCGTCCATTGAGATTCGAGCCAGTTTCTTAATAGCTACAGCTTCGATCTGCCGAACCCTTTCTCTTGTAATAGAATAACTTTGTCCGATTCGATCGAGGGTTTCTTTCGACTTCCCACCGATAGAAAATCGACGCTCAATTACGTCCCTTTCTTTCGGATTCAACAAGTTAAGAACCCGACCCATAAGGTCAGAAAAGTTTACTTCGACTGCATCAAAAGTTTGTGACATGATTCTTTTCTCTTTAATCTATATAAAACTAGATATTTTTTTCAAGTCAAAATCTAACGAAATTTCCTGAATGTGTCAAACTTATCCCCTACGTTGAAATAAACAAATTGTGACAATCATTCAAACCCAGCTTGAAAAAAAGAAATACTGTACTGAATAATATACTAAGCGAAATTAGTGTCTAGTAAATTTTTTAACTAAAAAATACCAGCGAAGGCCTCTTCGGGGAGACAGTTATAAAGATCGAACTTAACCTTTCCGTCTTCCAACCTAATGATTCGCGGCTGAAGATGCGACAGCATATTTGGGTCGTGTGTCGCAAAAAGAATGGTCAAATTGTTCTCTTTATTCAGTTTTGCGAAAAGTTCACTGATCTCTCTCGCGTTTTTTGGATCGAGATTTCCCGTCGGCTCATCCGCAATAAGAATCTTCGGGTCATGAATCAACGCCCGAGCGATAGCTAGCCGTTGCTGCTCACCTCCTGAGAGCTCTTTTGGAAAGGCGTTCATTTTTTGAGACAACCCAACTAGTTCTAATAGTGCTGGAACTTTCTGCTTAACCTTTGATTCGAGCCCACAGACTTCTAGGGCAAAAGAAATATTTTCTGACGCCGTTTTTTGAGGCAATAACCTAAAATCCTGAAAAACCACTCCAACTTGCCTCCTGTATTGTTGAATACTATTAAATGAAAGATCACTCAGTGCGGTGTCATCCAGGAGTATATGTCCTTGAGTGGGCCTAAACTCACCCGTTAGTAATCGAAAAACCGTCGACTTTCCCGCCCCCGAACTCCCAACCAGCGCGACGACCTCGCCCGGAACCACTTTAAAAGTAACGGCTTCCAATATTTGGTAACCATCAATCGTACAGGTAACGTCTTTAAAACTTAGCATTTACACCAATCTACTTAAAAGAAGCACTTGAAAAAGCTAAAAAATTTCATAAATGTATGTTTTGCAACATTGTGGCAAAACATGGACCTTCAACTAATAGAATCAAAATTCAAAGCGAATCGATGGCGATTCACGTCTTCTGCACGGCAAATAGTCGATGCGCTGATAAATCAAAATGTTTTTATCTCCGCCTACGAGCTTGAGGCATTGCTAGAGGAAGAACTCAATGTGACCACGGTCTACAGAACACTCGAAAAACTTCAAAAACTGAAACTGGCCCATGAGTTTCAGGGAAAATGGAAGTGGTGTGAAAATCCAAAAAACGAAGTCGAGTCTCATCATTTCCTGATCTGCGAGCGGTGTGACAACGCCGAAGAAATATTTTTGGACTATAAGGCCGGAATTGCCGACCAGCTCGCCCGAGAAAAAAACTTCATTTTAACCAAAGTTCACCTTGGATTTTTAGGCATTTGCAAAAGCTGCCACGGTAAAAAATAAGCGATTGACTTTAAGGGGCTTATCAATAAAATCGGCCTTGAGAACTACTGAAAATATAGATTTTATAAACTTCACTTCTTTGTAATAGAAACACATGATCCAAGACTAGTCTTTGGCCCAGTACAAGCTGAATAAAATCAGGCTTTGTAATTATAAAAAACTATTTCAAGAATTTATTTTTAGAAAACCAGGACGTTCTCAAGTCCTTACTTTCTTTAAACACATCTATCAATGGATGCACAAACAATGATAATAATTGTCGGCTTCGGCGGCATTATTTTTGGAGTTTTGCTATCGCTGCTTTTGGTACGACCACGGTATAAAGCCATGGAAGAACAAGCGCTTAGCAACGCAGCAGAAATACGAAAAAATGCGAAAGAGGAGTCTGACAAAGTCCTACAAGATGGACGTAATCAGGCGCAGCAAGTTCGAGAAGCCGCTAAAAAAGACGAAGAGCAGATGCGAGACCGGCTACAGAAAAGCCAAGAACAGGCAGATGAGCGATTCGCCAGACGAGAAGAATCGCTCGAACAAAAAGCGGATAAAATGGAACAATCTCGGGCTAACTACGAGAAATTAGCTCGAGAGCTTGATGATAAAAAGCTTGAGCTCGATAAAAGAATCAACGAACAGAACGACAAACTGAGTGAGATCGCCAAACTCAGTACTGACGATGCGAAGAAAACTCTTTTTGAACGAGTCGAGACTCAATGTGAATCACAGCTTTCAGAAGT
>CALIGR010000068.1 GCA_938021445.1 uncultured Candidatus Altimarinota bacterium | reverse complement strand
CCTTTCACCCAAACAAAGTCCTCTGGCTCTTTTGGCTGCCAGCCACGATACTCGACTGAAAACTGCTCAAAGTACCAAGTTGAGGTTGGGTTTCCGATTCTGACGACGATAAACTCTGTGCCCCCTCTATCTTCTTTATCGATCTCTACTTCTAAAGACGTCCCAATAGTTGTACAGCCTCGATTTAAAAGACTCCCAGCACTATAGGCGTACCCACTACAATCGATCGTAAAACTTTTACCTGTCCGGTTATAGCCATAACCGGTAATTTTGAGCGAAAACATATTTCCCTCGTTGTGCTCGATGGGAGTAATGAGCTTTATGTATCCAGGCACATTTGCTCCCGAGCTCCACCATGGCGTACTGACAATGTGTTTACCATTCTGCGCCGTTATATCACTCGTCACGTCTAAATCCCCCTCTATTTCTAAATCTCGATTAAGAATAAAATTATTGTTCAATATGTCGTACCTCAAGTGAGCCGTTAGCGTTGAGCCAAACTCCAGATCCACAAAATCAGTCGATACGTCATCAGCGTTAATGATAAAATTACTCTCATGCACCTCGTTTTCTTCGGTCACGAAAACCAACCCAGCCGAGGCTGTTAGAAGCGGCGCTATTACTAGAAAAAACACTCCCAAAATCTTCCCCCATAAGTGCTTATTTTCTTTTTTCATTATTTTTTAAATAATAATCCAGATATTATACCTAAAAACAACTGATTAAACAAGTTGAAGACGTTATCAAGCTTGATGATCTACTTTATTTTTAAAATCAAGAAGAGGGGGCGAACTAAGCGAACCCTGGTTTAGATACGCCCCCCCATGGGCTTAAGAAAAATCCCACTACCTACTTTGTAGGTATTAGGATTTGGTAGAGCTACTTCTGAGAGTTTACTAAAAACTAGATTTACTAAAAATTTCCTTGAATCTCAAAAACATTCCTCGTTAAATTTTCATCAATATTATGAAAATTATCAGTTTTTCTTTTTATTACTTTAGATAAAAAATCTGCGATCTGTAATCCTTCGCAAACCATCGAATCAATCTGTACTATATCAACAAAAGTTGGAAGTTTTGTATTACTTTTTAAGTATGATTCAAAATTATCTTTGTACTCTTTACTTATATCAAAACGATCAAAAATCAATTCAGTTTCAGTTTGTATATCCGACGGAATTGGGTGCTGCTCAAAATGTTTTTCTAATGTACTTCTAATTGAAAAATTTCGAAGTTTTTTAGTATCATGATAATTCTCTTGATAATATGGACCTTGGTAAGTCCTTTTATGAAAATAACCAATTGTATAATTTAACAGGTCATTTTGCAGAAGTGTTTCCACCATCTCCAAAAAAACGTCATGTTGATTTTTTCTTAATGTTTTAAGTTCTTTGTTAAAAGAATTCCAATATCTAAATTTATTTGATTCTCTAATGACTAACGGCAAACTTTTCGCTTCAATTTCAATAATACAAATCCCAAAATAATCAGAAGACGAAGGACTTAAACGTCCCGTATCACCAAACTCATCTATAAACAATATCTTTCGCATTTGAGTCTAAAATGAAATTGCCCCCGAATCCCACTAGGGGCCAGGGACAATCTCTTAACAAATAAATATTACTACCGAATCGGCAGAAATGCAAGTTTATTTTAGTTAGCTAAATACTATCAAGAAAGAAAATTGAATTAAAAAATAAGTCTATGAGTAGTTTAGATGAGACTTAGAATCTAGAGCGCACCTGCCTGTCGGCAGAGTGCGTGGCGGGAAACTCTTTATTTTAACTCCGTTAAAAACAGAGAGTAATTTAACCCAATCGCTGCGCTCTTGGTAAATCAAGTGAACCCTGGGTTAGATCCAGCCCACTACGTGAACTAAATAAAAATTCTGCTAAACCCTTTGGGCTTAACCGAATTTTCATGGAGCTACTTATGGAAGCTTATTGGAGAATGAGTAGAATGGCTTTGAAATGGTTCAACTTAAAAAATTAGCAAAGAATGCAGTTTATGTCCTGCTCTTAGGCGTTTTTATCTTGTTAGTAAAATATTTGTTTGTGCCCTATTTTCCATCATGCTTAGAATTTGATCCTAAATGTCCTGATGGCTCAAAGTTTTACCTACTTGATTTTGGATTTTTGGGAGTCGGATTAGAAAAATCTACTTATACTAATAATTGGCAAAGCCTTGCACTAACTTCAGCACCAAGGCGATACAATTCTGATTTCAGAATATTCTGCTCTTTGGATATTCGAAGCACTGAAACCAAGTCCCAGCAAAAGCGTTGGGCTGAATATATAAGGTTAAGAAACAATATTTTAAAAGACTACGACTTATTTGAATCTTGGTTAGTTGAGGCTGATTATACAATCCTTAATGAAAAAGCGAGTGGAAACAATCTATTACATTTTTCATCACAAAATAGAGACCCTCGAGTGCTTAAAAAACTTTTACAAATTACTGACTTAGATGTAAATGCTCAAAATTCTATAGGATTCACACCACTACATACAGCAGTGTATTCTGGCAACATTAATAACGCTGAATTACTTATACACAACGGAGCAAATTTAAAGTTAAAAGACAAAAATGGATTATCAGTGCTCGATTGGTGTGAAGAACCAACTGAGCACCAAGAACAAGTCTGTGGAAAAATCGTGGAACAGAGCGAGAATCGAACTAAATAAGCCTCTCGGGGAAAGGTAATTAGTCTGGAGCGCGCCTGCCTCTCGGCAGACCGGTAGCGGGAAACTCTTTATTTTAACTCCGTTAAAAATAGAGAGTGATTTAACCCAATCGCTGCGCTCTTGGTAAATCAAGCGAACCCTGGGTTAGATTCAAATTCGGCTACGCCGAATCAAAGAAAAAAGCTTCTAAGTCTTACCGACTCAAAAGCTTTTCTCTGGAGCGCGTGGCGGGAATCGAACCCGCATCCTCGGCTTGGAAGGCCGGAATAATAGCCATTATACTACACGCGCTTCGTGAGCTAAGAGATATTATTCAGCTGGATTCTCGGGTCAAATTTTTTCAACTAAGTGTTCCCATACTTGCGTGATGTGCCTTTCTCAAAAAAGGATTTTCACTGAGCATCAGGTGATCTTTCTTTTCAAATTTTTTCCAGGCTTCGCGCTGAGCGTCTTCATCGAGATGAACAATAGACTGACACTGAGCACTACAGGTGCCTTCATTT
>CALIGR010000067.1 GCA_938021445.1 uncultured Candidatus Altimarinota bacterium | reverse complement strand
GCCTCAAAAGGACTTGGTTTTCTCCGAGATCGGCTAATTATCCAATCTTTTAGTGAAAGCAGTAGTGATATTATCTTTGCTGCCTTTCGGATTCCTGACTTTTTCTTCTATCTTCTCGTCGGTGCAACCGTTAACGTCCTACTTATTCCCAAACTCTCTGACTTTAAAAACGCAGAGGATCAGACAGATCTAACCTCTAGTTTCTTTTGGGGCGTCAGTTTGGTCTTTGGCGCCTTATGTCTCATTGGACTTTTACTCGCTCCCTGGCTTGCCAGTATTTTTGCCAGTGGTTTTGACGCCGTTACCCAAGGCCAGGTTGCAGAACTCAGTCGTTATATTTTTGTTTCCGTTTTTCTTCTCAGTATTTCCGGAGTCTTTGCCGGAGTATTACAGTTTTGGGAAAAATTTTTCATCATCGGCCTGACGCCTCTTTTTTACATGGGAAGCATCGTTGGCGGTATATACTTCCTACATCAAGATTACGGGTTAAGTAGTGTCGGTATCGGTGCGATTATTGGCGCCTCTTTAAACTTACTGCTTCACGCTACTTACTATGCATTCAAAGGCGGTAAAATTAACTGGGCCTGGAAAAAACCCGTCTCTGCCTGGCGAAATTTCACCCCAGATTTCAGTCGTAGAACGCTTAACAACGCGGCTTTTCAGATAAATCAATCTATCGACACCTGGATCGCTAGTTTTTTACTGGTCGGGTCCGTAACGGCTTTTACCATCGGGACCAATCTTGGACATTTTTTACTTTCTGTCGTTGGTTTTGCGGTCGCCAATAGCGCCTTTCCGGCCCTCTCGAAACTCAAGAACGAGCCTCAAAAACAGTGGTCATTTTTCAAAAAAAACCTCTACTGGGCTTTTTGCACTTGCCTCCCCGTGGCTTTAATTTGCGCCCTTTTCCCCAGGGAGATTTTACAGTTTCTTTTCGCCCTCGAGGGAGCAAGACTTGAGTTCACAAAAACAGTCTTCTTCTGGACCGTTATCAGTCTTCCTTTCGCCTGTGCCATCCCACTTTGCACGAGATTATTCCTAGCTAACGATGACACTAAAACACCGCTCTACGCGACATTGACGAGCTTGCTCATTGCGACTATTTTGGCTGTCGTCCTTTGCTTTTATATCCTCCCAACAGAGGAGGCCATCTTGGGCCTCGCCCTTGGGAATTTTGTCGCCAATACCCTTAGTTTCACCATTATGATGGGACTTATCTACTTAAAATTTGTAAAAAATGCTCGATCAGGAAATTAATATTACCCAAGCCGAAAGTGGAACAAGAATCGACAAAATCTGTGCAGCCAGATTTCCTGACGTTTCTAGGTCACAATGGCAAAATTATGGAATCTTTAAAAAAGGGAATCAAGAATTCAGTGAAAAGACGAAAGCCAAATTTAATCAAATCTGGTCAGTGAGCTATGCCCCCAATAACTTTTCAGAAAAACTAAAGCCTTGGGATACTCCCCTTAAAATCGTTCATGATTCAGCGAGCTGGCTCGTACTCAACAAGCCAATTGGCGTTTCCGTCCACCCATCCCCAAGTGAAAAGTCTAATCAGACTATCGTAAACGCACTCGTACATCATTTTGGAATCGAAAATTTAGCTGAGTCCTCTGACCAAATAGACGGTCAAACCGTACTCCGGCCAGGGATCGTTCACCGACTCGACAAAGTGACTTCAGGGTTACTCATCATCGCTAAAACCAATCAGACTCAAGCCTACTTTCAAGAAGTCTGGGCTGAGAAAGTTCAGAAGTTTTACGAAGCTATGGTCATTGGAGAAACTCCGGCTGCCGGAAAGATACAATCTGATATCGCTCGAGATGCCGAAGATCGACAAAAGATGAAAGCCGTAGCGGCTGGGTTCGGGAAAGACTCACTCACCACTTTCAAAACGATAGAAATTAAAGATCACCGCTCACTCGTGGAAGCCGAGCTTCATACGGGCCGGACTCACCAGATTCGGACACATCTAAGTTCTATTGGTTTCCCGATTATCGGAGATGAGCTCTATGGGGGCAAAAAATCCACTCGAGTACATCTTCATGCGAAAAGACTTATCTGTCCAGATCCGGATAACGAGAACAAAATTATTGAGATTGAGTGTCCCAGTGCATTTAGTCTTTAGAGAGTTAAGCTGAGGGGAGTAGGGAACAGACGGTACTTCTTGTAGGGGACAGACGGTACTTCTTGTAGGGAACAGATAGTATCTGTTCCCTACTTTATGAATCGGTTTCACGCTCTATTTATAAAATAACCTTTCTGGAATTCGAAGATCTACGTGTTCGAGCGCTCGCTCGTTGAGCCGTAACTCATCCGCTCCATACTCTAACTTCTTTAGCTGGGGTTCCACTTCTAACTGTAAATCTAGTTTAAAAATGGTCCCATTTTGACTCACCAGATGCAGCTCAATAGCGTCGGGATAGTACTGTTGTTTTTCTATCGGAATTCCTAACTGAACCACCATTATTTCATACGCAATTCTAATTTTATTAAGCTGTGTCTCCGTGATGAGTTTTTCTCCAAGCTGTAACGGACGAGAATAGTCCATCAACTCTAGCGTTGGTAGCTCTTTCCCGGGAATGTCCGCGAGAATCACTCCATCTTCTGAAAGCAGTGCAAAGTTCGCGTCACTTATATTTAGAATTTTGAAAACAGGCTCCGACAAATCGATCTCAACACGAAGTGCATCTGGCCAAACCTCACTAGCCGTCACCCCTCTAAACTCAGGAAACGTGTCTAACAGTAAATCTTCTACTGATTTCAAATTCATAAAAAGCAAATTTTCCCCATAAAGACCTTCTAGGGATTTTTTAACCTCCTGTACTTTTATGTTTGGGTTATCGCGCGAAAAATTAATCTCTTTCACCGTAAAATAAGGAGAAAAAAGCGCAAAAAGAATAAAAGCCCCCATACCAACAAGGCTCAACATTAAAAGAGTTGAGGTTTTAAACCAGCTACTTATTTGTCTCAAGAAACGAAAGTAACCCAGAAAATTTAAGAGTTTATTTCTCCAGCGTTTAGGCTTACGGCGATCTGTCTGGTTTGAGTCCAGTAGGAAATATCGACGTCGGTCTCGGGTCCTTTTGCTACTCACGCCAAAAAGTTTACTTAACGGTGACTGATTTGGCCAAGTTTCTTGGCATATCTGGATCAAGTCCACGCAGAAGCGCTAAATGGTAAGACAATATTTGCACCGGAATAATCGAAGCAATCGCCTGAGATTCAGAACAATCTGGAACTTTTATCCATTCATCAAAAATATCAGCATTCTCACACGAGACTCCAATAATTTTGGCGCCACGAGACTTCAGCTCCGTTGCATTTGAAATCGTTTCTAAATCATCTCCCAGGATGAGACACGGAACGCCTTCTTCTATAAGCGCAATCGGGCCATGCTTTAGCTCTCCTGCGGCAAAACCCTGCGCATGGATATAAGAAACTTCTTGAATTTTAATCGCCGCCTCAAGCGCCATTGGATACAGCGCCCCGCGACCAATAATAAACATATTTGGGACTTCAAAGATCTGCTGAGCCACTTCTCGGATGTGATCTTCATAACGAGGATTAAGCATGTCATTGATGCTCGCTGCAGTATTTCTCAAGATCGCTCGGCCTTCATTGATCGTTCCACGGTCAGCATGCGCGAGCAGAAACAATAAAGCCATTTGCGCGGTTGTCGCTTTCGTTGAGGCGACCGCTTTTTCCGGACCCGCATTAATCGGGATATGAATATCCGAAAGCCGCGCAACCGAAGAACTCTCCACATTGGTCAGTGAAAGCATTCGCGAACCTTTTTGTTTTGAGCGTTCAAAAATCTCTAAAATATCGGCCGTCTCTCCTGACTGAGAAACGGCCATAACGGCCGTTCTAGTATTCACAAATTTCTCAAAATAGGGCATTTCTGAGGCTTCCACCACATTGATCTTTCTTCGTGAGACGTCTGCAAAAAAGTACTCA
>CALIGR010000066.1 GCA_938021445.1 uncultured Candidatus Altimarinota bacterium | reverse complement strand
ACTTCCAAGGGCTTCGTGTGTGGCTTTAGAAACATAATTTTCTGAAGGAACGAGTTCGAGCCCGTTGGCTTCTCGGTCTTCTTCGCCACGGATCATAGCGGCAATGGCTGGATCTTGAGCGGTGATAAAAGGGATAGCTTGCTGTGTAGACATGGTTTTTGAGAGTTAAATAGTAAATAAAGGTCGACCTCTTAGAAGGTCGACCTTGCATGATAAATGTATAAAAATCTAAACCTCTTTTCGGCCTTTGCCAGAGTTTCTTGAGGGGATGAATTTTTGTGGGATTTTCATCACCCCCAAGATAGAGCAGAGCCGTTTTGGTTTCAAGTAAAATTAAGCCAATTTCATCCGTGGCTCAAGCGGATTAAAGTCAGTGGTTTGATAGACCCAATTAATCCAGTTGCTGTAAAAAACTTGAGCGTTTGCCGACCAGTTTTTTAGAGGTGGTTTGGTATCGTCATTTCCGGGAAAGTAATAACTTGGAATTTTCTGTCCGTTTTCTTTATCTCTAAAGTATTCACCCTTTAGATCTTCTCGATCATATTCAGGATGGCCCTGTAAAAAGATCTGTCTTAAGTCGCTTGTCCCGGCGGCATGAAAGCCTACCTGGGAATCATTAGCTTTAATAAAAATATCTAAATCAGAGTGTTTTTCAATCGCTTCACCCGGGACGTTACCAAAGCGAGAGTGAGGAACGAAGAGGTCATCATCAAGGTTTTGAGTCAGAGCGTTTTGGTAAACTACTTTATGAGGGTAACATCCAAAGATTTTTTTCTCAGATTTCACTCGCTCAATATCGTGAAAAAACTTAAGCGCGGTGTAAGCGCTCCAGCAGGAGTAGATCGTTGAGGTAACGTTTTGATCCGCCCAGCGAAAAACTTGCTGAAGCTCTGGCCAAAAGGTGACTGCTTCCAGTGAGAGGTTCTCGATATTAGCTCCAGTGATGATCAGGGCATCGAGGCCTGTTTTTTTTACCTCGCTAAACGGTTTATAAAAAGCTTCTAAGTGTTCTCTTCCTGATACTTTAGAAGAGGTATAATTGTCTAGTTTGACCAGTGTCGGGATGATTTGCAGAGGGGTGTTACCAAGAAGTCGAAAAAACTGTTCTTCGGTTTTTTGATACACAACCGAAGGCATAAGATTGAGCAGACCAATTTGGAGCGGTCGGATATCTTGATGCGCGGCTCTTGAAGCGCGGATGATCGGAACGCCATCACGCTCTAGGTGTTGGTAGGCCGGAAGTTGGGAGGAAACAATAAGGGGCATGTTTGGAAAAGTTAGAAAATATAAAAAAATTCCCCAAGGACTCTCAGCAGAGTCTGGGGCGAAGTGGTGAAGTCAGATTAGACTATCGAGGCACACGTACCAGATCAGCTGAGATTTTCATCCCAAGCATCATCATAGCCATTTGCATCAATTGATTCAACATTCACAAGTTAAAGTAGATCAGCATCTTTTTTTTGTCAAAAAAATTTAGTACGTCTGAGAAATACCGCCCGTCAGATATCGTTCGGCATCAAGGGCTGCCATACATCCCATCCCAGCCGCGGTGATGGCTTGTCGGTACTGGTGATCACAGACATCACCGGCGACGAAGACTGAAGGTATTTTAGTTTTGGTATGATTTTCTACTTTTAGATACCCATTTGGTAGTTTTTCGAGAGATTCGCCTAAAAATTTAGTTGCTGGGGTATGACCGATAGAGACAAATAATCCATCGAGTTTGAGTGAATTTTTTTTGTCGGTTTTACTATCGGTAAGTTCGACAGATTCTAGTAGGTTTTCACCGTGTAAATCCGTAACGTTTTTATCCCATAAGATTTCAATTTTTGGATTATCAAAAACTCTTTTTTGCATTGGTTTTGAGGCTCGAAGTTCGTCACGACGATGGATCAGATAAACTTTTGTAGCGAACTTAGTCAAAAAATCAGCTTCTTCACAGGCTGAATCGCCACCGCCAACGACACCAACTATCTTGTCTCGAAAGAAAAATCCATCGCATGTAGCGCAGGCCGTGTAGCCTTTTCCCCAAAAACGCTCTTCGTCTTTGCCTAGATTAAGCCAACGAGCCGTGGCACCGGTGGCAATGATGAGGCTTTCAGTTTCATAGGTTTTCTCACTCACAACGAGTTTGAGATTTTTTGGGTTACTGAAGTCGACAGAGTCTACATTTTTAGTTTCAAACTTCGCACCGAAACGCTCAGCTTGCTTTTTCATGTTTTGGATCAGCTCCGGCCCCATGATACCGTCAGGAAATCCTGGGAAATTATCGACTTCAGTCGTTCCCATAAGCTGCCCACCAGGGTTAATACCTTCAAGTACAAGTGGATTGAGATCAGCTCTTGCGGCGTAAATAGCGGCGGTGAGACCACTGGGGCCACTGCCAAGAATGATTAGTTTTTCAGCCATAAGGTTATTGGTTTTCTTTTTCTAGAGTTCGTACTAGATTTTCTTCAAAACTCGTCACTCCATAGTATCCCCTATCGATAAGAGCAGCTTCGATTTGTTTGTCCCACTTAAAGATAATAGCGAGTCCAACTAAAACAAAAATTACACCTAATGTTTTTTTAAAGTTACTTTTCCCATCCGCAATTCCCTGAAGCCGGCTGGTCAGTGACCGGCCGAAAAAGGCAATGAGTCCAAGGACAAAAGCGAGTCCCAACGCATAGACGATGAGGTAGAAAAGACCGCTTATAAAGCTCGCTGGAAGAACGGTCGCGAGGATCAGTCCATAAGTCGGAGAACAACTCGTAAACACTGGCCCGAGCGAGGCGCCGATCATGATGGGCTTAAGCATTCCCTGCTTCTGAGCTGATTGCTGCAGTTTTTCTTTCGATTTATTGCTAAAAGAGAGTGAAGCTTTTTCCCATACGGAGGGGAAAATAGTAACCAAACCAAGTAGTACCAAAATGGTTCCGGAGACGTAAGACCAAACATAAGTAGGAACCCCGATCAGCGCGGTTGAGAAACGAAGCAGAAGGGTAAACAAGACAATCGAGATCGAGAGAGAGGCAATGACTACCGCCGGCTCCCATTTAGAACGACTCGCACTACTTCCGATAATGATTGGAAGAAGTGGCAGTACGCAAGGAGCGAGGACGGTCAGGACTCCAGCGAGAAACGAAGTAATAAGGAGTAACATGTGGTTAATATATCAGTTAATGTTAGCGGTTGTCTAGCCGGGGTGATTATGAAAATCAATTACTGCACTGAAGTTCTCACTTCCTCAACTTTAGCCCCTTTAATAGTTTGATGGTTTCCTTCGGCGTCAAAAACCACAAAAGTATCATACTTGTTAACTTCATAGTTTTTCAAAAATTCAGTCGGCGCACTGTCCCAGTCCATTTTGAGGATCGTCCCATTATTAAACTGAGTGATTTCTTCCATGATTTGTTTTTCTTTCTTGGCGCAGGTTCCACAGGTTTTACTATGAACGAAAACCGCAAAGGCTTCGTTTCCTTTAAGGTTATTAAAACTCTCATTATCAAAAGTTTGATAGGTGAAGTTAGCATTTTGAGCCAGAACTTGTGTTGCCACAATGGACGAAGCTTTTGGAGTTTCTCCGGTAGTGACGTAGTAGGCGGCGCCACCAAGGACAAAGAGGCCAAGAATACTGAGAATGATGTTGAACGATTTCATAAAAGATTAAAGTTAATGTGCCGCGATAGTAGGGTCACATTTTAGATCAGTAAATAAGTATGGTCGATGAGGCGTAATCTATATTACTCGGTATGTAGTCTAGGCTACTTTTTGAGCGACCAAGATCTCCCGAGCGACAAAAGTGGTCTCTCTTTCGTAGATAAAACTTGTGTCTTGGTTTGGAAATTTTTTAAGTTCAAACCCGGCAGCATTTATATCTGAAATTAGTTCTTGTGAGATTGAAAACTTTCGGCTCTTCACGTTCCAACAAGGGAGACAGAAAGCAACAGAACGAATATTTGAATCTTTTAGATTTAAAAACACTTGTCTCCAAATATTGAGGACGGCAGCTTTATTCGCTTTTATCTGGTCTACACTTGGAGTTTGTTCGAAGTTTTCCCCAAGCCAGCCTTCGGTCGCGATAATGCCTGAAGCTGCTTTCCAATCAATTTTAGTTACATCTTGTGTTTCAAAAGTCCCAGTGCTTTTTTCGTAGCGAAACTTTTCAGACATTTGGTCAAAGTTTTCTCTCGACTTAGTGACAAAGTGTTCATTGATATCTGATCCTTGAGTTTTAAAACCCGCTATAGCGGCTTCTATATTGACGGTGGCGCTCCCACAAAACGGATCGATGATTGTGTCTTTATGATCTGGGTGAGATAGATTTATCAAGATCTGTGCTAGTTTTGGCGGAAGCATCCCCATCTTGGCATCTCGAAAATTTTTCTTTCGGTCCCTCAGTTCGTAGTTTCTCAAGTTTTGGTTGGCGATGATCTTACTGACTAAAAATTGATTCCCTTCTTGGGCAATTCCGAGCACTAAACCTTTCTGAGTAAGTCTTCTTTCAAATATCTGCCCAGAGCTAAGGGACGCACTTTTAAAATTTTCAATTCTTAGCTTATGATCTTTTTCCCGGGAAAAGTCTTTGGTTTCCCCAATAAGCTTAGGCAAAAAGTTTTTACCGACGCCAAAAGTACAAAAACCAATTTTGCTGACGGCTTCATTCACAACCAAATCTTGAATAAAATCTTTCAAATCATTATAGCTCTCGCATTCTTTGAGTGTTTCTCCCATAAACATCGTTCCGCCTAAACTATCCAAAAACAACTGTTCAGGTGGCCTTGGTAAATCTCTCGGGTTTTTAAATTCTAGGTTTTCGGCAATGAGATACTGGTTCTCCTCGTTATAAAAAATCACATCGAGTTGCCCCTGAAGCTCAGCAAGAGAAAGGTTTGGGTAGCGGCCAAGAGCGAGGAAGTAATTTTTCATAGGCGTATTAACTCTACTCAGGCAGCAGAAACCATCTTAATTTGGCACAATTCTCTCAACCCCGCTTCACCATAAGTGCGTCCCATCCCTGAAGCCTTATAGCCGCCGAATGGGTTGCAAGGGAGCCAGCGAGAGCCTTGGTTTATCTCAACGTTTCCGGCGTTTATTTGTCGAGCGACTCTTTTGGCGCGATCCATGTCGGCCGTAATCACACGACTACCGAGTCCGTAGATAGTATCATTAGCGAGGGCTATAGCTTCGGTTTCGGCTTGAAAGCTTACTATCGGCAAAATAGGCGCAAAAACTTCTTCGTGCCAGACTCGCATATCTGGGGTAATGTCGGCTAAAATAGTCGGTGGAAAGAAAGCGCCTTTCAGCGATTTATCCACTTCGAGTTGCGCGACGATACGAGCGCCTTTGTCGAGTGCGTCTTGTAGTTGAGCCTCGGCCAGGCGTACTTGTCTTTCAGCTACAAGTGGTCCAAAGTCAGTTTCTTCTTTGGTTGGGTCCCCGAGTGTCATAGATTCTAAAATTTCCTTCATAGCTGCCTCTAAATCGTCTTTGATTGGAGCTTCGACGATCAGGCGTTTCATGGAGTCACATATCTGACCACAGTGTTGGAATCGGGCATCGATCATAATTTGAGCTGCACTTTTTACGTCTGCATCGGCAAAGACAATTCCGGGATTTGATCCACCCATTTCTAAATGAGCTTTTATAAACTTATCAGCCGCTTTTTTATAGATTTTCTCCCCGACGGCAGAGCTGCCTGTAAAAACAATTAGGTCTACATCTTGATTGGTCAGCGCTTCTCCTACGCTTCCGTCTCCATAGACTTGGTTGAAGACACCGATGGGAAAGTCGTGTTTTGTAAAAACCTCACCTAACTTCTGACCAACTAATGGACACTCTTCTGATATTTTAAAAATCACAGTGTTTCCGGCTAAGAGTGTAGAAATAAGACTTTTTAGAGCCTCTCCAAGCGGGAAATTCCAGGGAGTGATAACCGCAGTGACACCAAAAGGTTCATACCAAATCTCATGGGTCTCGCCTGGTTTATCACAAGTTTTTTGCGGCGCTAAGATAGTTTCAGCATTTTCCATAAGCCAGTCAACGGCCCCTCGGTCTACTTCGTCTCGACTAAGCGAGAGCGTTTTCCCAGTCTCAGACATAATCAGTTGTACAAAGTCTTCACGTGCCGCAAAAATTGCATCCACAATGGGTTTTAGTAACTCGATTCGCTCTTTGACAGATAAGCTGGACCAGCCTTTTTTTGCCATATGAGCCCGAGAAGTGGCTTCAGTAACTTTGGCTAAGGTTGATACAGTGACCTCCCCAAGAGGCACATAGTTTTGTGCGGGATTGGTAGAAACTAAGACACTCATGCTTCAGATATTAAATCTTTTGTCTCTAGTATAAAAATCAGTAGATTTTGGTCGATTTATATTTTGTATTAAAAAATGCTTAATTTTCTAAAAGGTTTATTTGGAGG
>CALIGR010000065.1 GCA_938021445.1 uncultured Candidatus Altimarinota bacterium | reverse complement strand
TGGTAAACTAGCTGAAGAGGATGACGAGCTTAAGTCCGTGTGTCTTAGGTCAGCTGGGGAAATATTTAGTGATCCAGAAGTCGTCTATTATCTCAAGAACTACCTGGAACACCCAAACCCAAAACTTCGTGGGTACGCTATCATGGCACTTTGGAAATTTGAGGAAACAGAAGTGCTGAGAGGCTTGATTGACCAGATGCTGATTTCTAAAAATCCGGATGACGTCATCGCCGCCGTTTATGCTATCGGTGAAACTCAAGATGAAGTGCAAGAGTCTAAGCTCATTGATTTACTGAATCACCCGCACGAACGGGTTCACTTTCATACCCTCATTGCCCTTGCCAAGCTCGGGCACGAGTTTGTCCTTCCTGAAATCCTAAAACTTCTCTTCGAGTCTGATGAGATCACCGCTCAAAAGTGTTTCAATATGCTTAAGCGGGCTCAAAACATTCGAGACGTACTCAAGAAGGAAATTGAGATTGAAGTCTCAAATCGAGTCCTTCAGATCATGCTCAAGTCTGATATCCACCATCATCGTCAACTTGGCCGACTCGCCGGTAAAGATCGACGCTATATCCGGCATCTCTACAAGCTTGCGGAGAAGTACGATGAGATTTTAATACTAGAGAGTCTTTAAAAATTAACCAACGTGGCGTCCCATGCCGTGTTGGCATAACTAGCGATAGTTTTATCGGTGTGGTACTCACTGCCGTTGAAAATATAGACTCGCATAAAGTTGTATTTCTTCGCCAAGACGTCTGAGCTTTTAGCGAGGTGTCGAAATTTTTCACCGTGAAGCCGGTAAAATATATAACTCTCCGCAAAATCCTCAAATGGATCACTCATTGCGTAGCCAGAAACAAAATCGTTTCGGCTCGTGTAAGATCTTCGACTGTCGCTGTCTTTCCAGGCAATTTTGTAAAACTTAGTGCTTATGTCCCCAGACATAACGGTTCGCCCTCGATCACGGAAGTTAGTTGGAAAGCCTTTGTCGCTTTTATAGGTCCCAAGATCGGTGACGTGTCCCATTTCGTGGACAAAGACAGCTAGAAGCTCTTCTTCTGTATCAATTGTGCCTACGTTTAGGATAAGTGTGTTGCTATTGGCTAAACCTCGTGACTGATGTGCTTTATTTTTAACCGTCAGCGTTTTGAGTGATTGAGTATGACTTTTGGGCAGCGTCATGATCCCTGATCGTAAAATTTCTTTAATATTCTGAAGTTCTACTTTTTCCGAACTTGAGTTAAAGGACTCTGCTGAAAAATAACCATCCCATGGCTTTGGCGTCACTTTTGGGGACGCCTGATTGGTGGTTTTCACTGTAATTTTGGGAGACTTAATAACCGTCTTTACTGGTTCAGCTGGCTTCCTTTGAGGCCATCTTACAATAGGCTGGAGGTTCTGAGAGTTTGGCAGTCTCACAATCTCTCTCGGCTTTTGCTGACGAGCGTCTTTATAGTCAGACCAAGAAGTAATAAATCGTGTCTGAGAGGCGCTATAAAAATCAGTCTCAGTTTCAAACTGAGAAGCACTCAGCGCTGTTACGGCGAGTAAGAAAGTTGTGGTAAGTTTTGAAAGACTTAAGTTCATAAAATAAAAACATTAATCTAGTTATTTTTAGTTTTTATTTTATTTGGACTACTTATTGCATTTTTATTTACTTTTGTCAAGTTATTGAGAAACAAAAAAAAGACCCCGAAGGGTCATCATTTTAAATTGAAGTAATTCTACTACTCAGTAATCGTTCCTCCTGCCTTTTCAATAGCGGCTTTAGCCCCTGCAGAACAAGGGACACCTTCTACGGTTACTTTCTTAGTAATCTCTCCTGAAGCGAGGATTTTAGCCGGTCCTTTTGATTTATGAACCAGGTTATGTTCAACCAATGAATCAAAGTTTACTTTAGCGCCTTCTTTAAATCGAGCCTCGATTTGAGCCACATCAACGACTTGGTTATCGACTCGATTTGGATTATTGAAACCCTTCATTTTAGGCATTCTTTGAATAAGAGGTGTTTGACCTCCTTCAAATCCAAGTCGAACGCCCCCTCCCGATCGTGCGTTTTGCCCGTTCATTCCACGACCACCATACGTACCGTTCCCGGTCGCGTTTCCTTGGCCACGTCGTTTTCGGTTTTTCTTAGGCGTAGCCGGTTTAAGGTTTTGGAGTTTCATAGTTCAATTTTTTAAAACAGATTCAGCTCTAACAGATTGCTAGGCTCGTTTTCCACCATCTAGTTCGTCTTGTAGTTTTTTAAGCTCATCCCACTTATCAGCTGCGGCCAATTTTGACTGCTCAACCCAAGTGCTTGGATCATGAGTTTTGTATCTTGATCCCGCTTCATCCAAGATTGTCTGAAGCGCCTCCGTTTTTGCTTTTGCTAGATCTGCAAAAGTGATCATTCCGGCTTTATTTATCAATTCAGCGATTTTAGGACCAATTCCTTCAATTTTTGTTAGATCGTCTACTTTATCTGATTTTGGAGCTTTGCTTGGAACCGCTTTTTTAGCTTCAGTTTTTTTAGCGGGAGCTTTTGCTTCTGTCGCTTTATTTTCTTCTACCTCTGTCGTTTCAGCTTCTTCGCCTTTTTTCTTGTGAGGCGCTCTATTTTGAAGTGATTTAAGGGCGTTGATTGTAGCGTAAGAAGCATTGAGCTTATTACGAGAACCGTGCATTTTAGAAAGTACGTTTTTCACTCCTGCGAGCTCAAGTACTTTCCGTACTGCTCCACCAGCTATAACCCCTTTCCCTTCTGGCGCTGGGAAAAGCAACACTCTAGTCGCTTTATATTTCATTTCTATCGCGTGTGGGATTGAATCTTCAAAGATTGGGACTTTGATCAGATTTTTCTTCGCATCAGCAATAGCCTTCTGAACTCCCATCATTACTTCTGAAGATTTTCCGATCCCAAAACCAACTCGTCCTTTTTGATCTCCTATAACAACTGACACTCTAAATCGAAGTTGTCGTCCTCCTTTCGTTACCCGTGTTACTCGATCGATCTGAAGAATCGCTTCTTCAAACTCTTTTGGTTCACGTTGTTTACGATTGTTGTTTCGACGTGGACGTCGGCCGCCGCCACCGCCTCGCTCATTTCGATCCCCTCGTCCATTTTGGCCTTGGTTCTCTTTAGAATCAGAAGCTTTTGCGTCTTCTGATTTCTGAGCCGTTTCAGCTGGTTTAGCTTCGTCGGTTACGGGTGTCGTTTTTTCGTCTGACATTTAAGTATAAATAGGTTTTAAAATTTTAGTCCGGCTTCACGAGCACCATCTGCAAGCGCTTTGATTTGACCGTGATAAGCGTATCCATTTCGGTCAAAAGCGACCGTATCTACTTTTTTAGCTTGAGCGAGTTTAGCAATAGTTTTCCCGACCTCTTCTGCCCCTTTGATCCCCGCGGCCCCTTTCAGGTTTGAAGTTCCACATACCACTTTCCCTTCACTATCATCTACGATTTGTGCGTAGATAGCTTTTTGTGATTTAAAGACCAAGAGTCTTGGTCGTTCACTTGATCGAGCTTTGGCGTTTGTACGTCTTGCTCGAGCGAGCCTTCGTAATTGTTTAATTTCTGATTTCATGATTAAGCAGCGGCTTTAGCCGATTTACCAGGTTTGAGAGTAACATGTTCATCTGTGTAACGAACCCCTTTCCCTTTATAAGGTTCCGGTTTTCGAAGACCACGAATATTAGAGGCAACTTGTCCAACAAGTTGTTTATTAGCTCCGAGGAGCGTGAAAATGTTATTATTTTTTTCATCAAACTTTACTTCCAATCCATCAGGAATTGGGAAAGTAATCGGATGAGAGTAGCCAAGATTAAACTCCAGCGCTTGTCCTTTTTGAGCGACTCGGTATCCAACCCCTCGCACTTCAAGCGATTTAGAGAAACCATTCGTAACCCCTTCGATCATATTATTGATCAGACTTCGATAGAGTCCGTGTCGAGATCTAGCTGTTTTAGAATCATCTACACGGCTAACAGTCATTTCACTGCCTTCCTGCTTAATAGATACATACTTTGATTCAAACGCTTGTTTCAGCTCTCCTTTGCTACCCTTCACGGTTATCATGTCTCCGTCTACGCTGACAGTGACTCCGTTAAGGATAGTAATGGGCTTATTTCCAATTCGTGACATTATTTAGATTTGATTAACTAATTTCGCATAAAATTTCTCCACCAATTCCTTTTGATTTAGCTTCATACCCAGTCATGACTCCTTGAGAAGTTGAAACGACCGCGATCCCTAGACCATTAAGCACTTTTCTAATATCTTGGTTTCCTCGGTAGATTCGCTGTCCTGATTTTGAAACTCTCTTAAGCGTGAGTACTTTTTCTGGAAGCTCGACCACTAGTTCTTTAAACTTTCCTGTATCATCGGTCGAAACACCAGCTAAAAATTTATTTTTAAGCATTACCTGAGCGATCGCCTCCTTCTTCGTAGAGAAAGGAATAGATACTCGATCCTGTCCCGCCATTTGGGCGTTTCGGATTCTTGTTAGAAAGTCTGCGATTGGATCTACCATAGTTTAGTTTTAAATTACTGAGTGATTATTTCAATTTTACCAAGAAGCTTTACGAACTCCAGGAATCATCCCGGCTTCAGCAAACTCCCGAAAACAACATCGACACACTCCAAAGTCACGCATGTAACCATGAGGTCGACCACATCGTTCGCACCGGTTGTACGCTCGTGTAGGGAATTTAATCTTTCGTCCTTCACTTTTCGCTAAGAGATAGCGAGCCATGAATTTTCTAGATTTGGTTTCGATTGCTTTTCTAGCCATTAATTAAGTATTAGGGGTTGTTTTTTTAAATGGAAATTCAAACGCTTCCATCAACGCTCTTGCTTGGTCTTGATCCTCAGTATTAGTTACGACCGTAACCTGAAGACCATGAACTCGTTTAGCGTCATCTAATCTAATTTCTGGAAAAACCGTGTGCTCGGTAAAACCGAAAGAACAGTTTCCTTTATCATCAAATATATTTCGCTTCACACCTCGAAACCCTCTTACTCGTGGGTAAACAACATTAATCACTTTATCCAAGAAATTATAAGCCGCTTCCCCTCGGAGTGTGACTGAAACACCAACGGGCATTCCCTCTCTAAGTTTAAAGTTAGAAACCGAAAGCCGAGCCTTACTCACTTTTGGTTTCTGTCCTGTGATATTTTCAAGTGCCTTTTCTACCGCACTGTAATCTTTGGTCCCGAGTCTTTGCAAGAAAGACCCCATTCCAATATTCACACATACCTTTTCTACTTTTGGCACTTGCATGACATTCTTGAGGCCAAGATCCTTTAGGAGCTTTGCCGCAATTTCTTTCTGATATCGTTCGTACAATGTCATTGTCTAAAAGTTACGCTTTAATAGTTTTTTTTGATTCTTTCTTTGCGGCTGGAGCCTTCTGTACAATCTCCGAACCCGAAGCTTTTGTGACTCGCACCTTAAGCCCGTTTTCAAACTTGTATCCAACTCGAGAAGCTTTCCCCGTCTTGGCATCAAGCAGCGCAATATTTGAAATGTGGATTGGAGCTGAAAATTCAACTCGATCCCCGGGTTGCCCCTGCTTGGCTTTAATGTGCTTAACTCGAATATTAAGTCCTTCGACTAAAACTCGATCATTTTTTTGATCAATTTTAAGGAGTTTCCCACTGGCGCCTTTATCTCGGCCTGTGGTGACTACAACGTTATCGCCTATTCTGTATTTCATGGCTATAGTACTTCTGGTGCTAGTGAGATGATTTTCTGGAATCCTTTCCCTCTAAGTTCACGGGCGATCGGACCAAAGACACGTGTTCCTTTTGGTTGTCCCTCTGTATTAACGATCACGACGGCATTTTCATCAAATTTGATACAGGTTCCGTCTTCTCTTTTTACGTGTTTATTAACTCGAACGATGACCGCTCTTTGGACTGTTTTCTTCTTAACAACTCCCTTTGGAGCCGCAGTTTTAACCGAAACCACAATAACGTCCCCCACTCCGGCGTAGCGTCGTTTACTACCACCAAGCACTTTAATACAGAGCACCTCTTTGGCACCAGTATTGTCCGCTACACGAAGCCGAGTCATATGTTGGATCATGGTATAAACTAGGCAGCAAGGGCCCAAGATTTTCGTTTAGATTTTGGTCGAGATTGAACAATCGTCACTTGATCACCTTCTTTTGCGGCATTATTTTCATCATGCACGAGAAACTTCTTTGTCACCGGGAAAGACTTTTGGTATTTCGGGTGCTGACGTCGCTCCCGGATTTCAACCTTAACGGTCTTATCTCCTGATTTTTTGACAACGGTTCCTTGTTTGGTAATCATTTAGATTATTTGCTCTCGTTATTAAGTAGTGTCTTTATTTGTGCGATCTGTTTTCGCATTTTCCCAATTTCCGCCGTATTGGCTTCTTGTCCTGTTTTTACATGAAATCTAAATACAGACAGCTTTCTGACTAACTCTTTAAGTTTTTCATTTAGCTTTTTCGCATCTAGTTGTCTCAGTTCTTGTACTTTCATCTTTAAAATTAAATCTGATTAGAAACGACTTTGCACTTCACGCACAGTTTGTAAGAAGCGAGCTTCAAGGCTTTTCGAGCTAATTCTGGCTCTACTCCTGACATTTCGAAAAGAATTTTTCCGGGTAGTACTTGTGCTACCCATTTATCTGGAGCCCCTTTACCAGAACCCATCGGCACTTCTCCCGATTTAGCCGTTAGAATTTTGTCTGGGAAAACTCGGATCCAAATCTTTCCTCCTCTTTTTACCGCTCTAGCGATGGCTCGACGAGCCGC
>CALIGR010000064.1 GCA_938021445.1 uncultured Candidatus Altimarinota bacterium | reverse complement strand
GAAAACGAACGTAAAAGTTTCATAAAAGATGAATTATTCTGATTATCATACCAGAAATCTTGACTTTATACAACCCAATCCCTAAGGTCGTTTCACCGAAGCGGCCTCACGGTCGTTTTTTATATTGTAACTAAAAATACTCCCTCCTTAATGACCAAATCAATCATCGTTCGCGGCGCTAAAATGCACAATCTCAAAGACATAGATGTTGAGATCCCGCGAGAAAAATTGACGGTGGTGACTGGGGTGTCAGGGTCTGGGAAATCAAGTTTAGCGTTTGATACGATTTATGCGGAAGGACAGCGGCGATACGTAGAGAGTCTCTCGACGTATGCGCGACAGTTTTTGCAGATGCAGGAAAAACCGGAGGTTGATTCGATTGAAGGGCTGAGTCCGGCGATATCGATCGACCAAAAGACCGCGCCGAGAAATCCAAGGTCAACGGTCGGAACGGTGACCGAAATTTATGATTACTTGAGACTACTTTTTGCAAAAACCGGTATTCCAAAGCATCCAAAAACCGGAAGGCTACTTCAGAAACAGACTCCAGCAGAGATCGTAGATCATATACAAAAATGGGATAATGATGAAAAATTTTTGGTTCTTGCGCCGATGGTGCGAGGGAGAAAAGGAGAACATGTAGAAGCGATAGAGAAGATCCAGAAGGCCGGATTTGTAAGGCTTCGAATCGATGGTCACATGCATACGATCAATGAAGACATAGAACTAGACCCAAAGAAGAAGCACGATATTGAAATCGTGGTCGATAGATTAGTAAAAGCAGACTACAGTAAAAACAAAGTTACGCTTGATTCAGGTGATACAGTAGAAGAAAAAAATGATAATCGATTAAGACTTTTAGACTCGATTGAAACGGCTCTAAATTACGGAGATGGGATCATGATCGCTCACCGAATGGGAGACGGATCAGATCACCTTTTTTCTGAGCATATGTCGGATCCAGATACGGGTTTTTCTTTCCCTCCAATTGAGCCGAGACTTTTCTCTTTTAATTCCCCTCATGGGGCGTGTGATGCTTGTCATGGACTTGGATATCGACTTGAGCTAGATCGAACAACGGCTATTAATCCAAAACTTTCGATTAGAGAAGGTGGAATTCTGCCTTGGGCGAGCTTGGGGAGCAATTCTCAAAGTTGGTATCTATCAGTTATGGAGGCGGTTGGGAAAAAGTATGGCTTTACGCTCGATCAACCGATGGGGCAAATTAAACCAGAAATGATGGCTCAGTTGTTTGCTGGTTTTGGAAAAGAAGAGTTTGAGATAAAACTTAAAGGGGCTTTTAAAGGCCGGACGACCAGCTCAAAATTTGAAGGTTTAGTAGAGCAGACCGAAAAAAGATTTAACGAGTCAGATTCAGATTGGGTGCGAAAAAAGCTGGATGAATTTATGGTCGAGTCGACGTGTCAGTCTTGTGGTGGCGCGCGCCTTAATGAATACGGGCGGAATGTTTTTGTGGGAGAAGAACATATACACATAGTTTGCTCGATGGCGATTCCGGATCTTCGGAACTGGATCCTGAGTGTTGAGACGACGCCTGAAACAGAAGATATAGTGAAACCGATTCGAAAAGAAATTTCAGACCGGGCTGGGTTTTTGGAAAATGTTGGGTTGAGTTATCTGAGCCTCTCTCGAACGGCTAATACACTTTCTGGAGGAGAAGCACAGAGAATAAGGCTGGCCACACAGATTGGTTCTCAACTTCAGGGGGTTTTATACGTACTAGATGAGCCTTCAATAGGACTGCACCAAAAAGATAACGATCGACTTATTGGGACGCTTGAACATTTGAGGAATATTGGAAACACGGTACTCGTAGTAGAACATGACGAAGATACGATGAGGGCAGCAGACCATATTGTCGAGATTGGACCGAAGGCTGGAGCGCATGGAGGAGAGCTTGTTTTTTCAGGCACGCTCGCAGAGATGGAAAAGTCAGACACAGAAACGGCAGATTTTTTATTTGGACGAAAAGTCATTCGGATGCCTCGAAAAAGAAGGAGACCGGCTGGGCATTTGGAGATCTATGGAGCTAATGAAAATAATTTGAAAAATGTAGATGTGAAAATTCCGCTTGGTTGTTTTGTTGGAATCACCGGAGTTTCGGGGTCTGGAAAATCTTCTTTGATTAATAAAATACTGGTTCCGACTTTGGCTCGAGAGCTTAATCGAGCGAAAAAACCTTCAGGAAAACACGATAGAATAGAGGGGATTGATCAGTTAGATAAATTGATTTCAATCGATCAGTCTGCGATTGGGCGAACGCCAAGATCAAATCCTGCAACTTATACGGGAGTCTTTACTGACGTGAGAGACGTATTTGCAGCGACACCGGAAGCCCGGCTTCGTGGTTACAACTCGGGGCGTTTCTCTTTCAATGTAAAAGGGGGGCGATGTGAAGCTTGTGGCGGAGATGGGATTAAGAAAATCGAGATGCATTTTCTACCTGATGTTTTTGTGCCTTGTGAATCTTGTAACGGTAAGCGGTATAATGACGAAACCCTTGAGATCACCTATCGTGGTAAATCAATATCGGATGTGCTTCGGATGACGATCGAAGAAGGCGTTACGTTCTTTGATAATTTCCCAAACATCAAGCATAAACTAGAAGCCATCTTTGAAGTAGGACTCGGTTATATCCACCTTGGACAGAGTGCGACCACCCTCTCAGGAGGGGAAGCCCAACGGGTTAAACTCGCGACTGAGCTGATGAAGAAATCGACCGGGAAAACGATCTACGTTTTAGATGAGCCGACAACGGGGCTTCATTTTTCAGATGTAAAAAAACTACTTTCGGTCCTCCAGCAGCTTGTCGATAAAGGCAACTCAGTCATCGTTATTGAGCACAATCTTGATGTCATCAAGTGTTGTGATCACGTGGTTGATATTGGTCCAGAAGGTGGTGACTTTGGAGGAACCATTATTGGATCAGGGACGCCGGAAGAAGTGGCACAACTTACAGATTCGCACACCGGTTACTTTCTTAAAAAGATGCTTGCGAACTAATGCGACTCAAAGTCTGTGGCGTCAGAAATAAAGACATGCTTCAGGCGTGTGAAGACCTTGAGATAGACTACATAGGTTTAAACTTTGTGCCGTGGTCTAAACGTGTAATTGATAACGAGAAGGTCGACCTCTTTGAAGGTCGACCTTTTAAAGGTCAAGTTGTTGGAGTTTTTGCGGATCAGGAAGTAGATTTTATTTTAGAAAAAATAAGATTATTTAGTCTGGATGTCATTCAGCTTCACGGGGGTGAGAATGTCGAGTTTTGTACTGAAATCCAGAACCAGGATTTTCAGGATTTAAAAATTTGGAAGGCTTTTAAGATAGATGCAGATTTTGATCTCAAAGTATTAGAAGATTATAAAGATTGTGTGGATCTGTTTTTATTTGATGGGGCCAAACCAGGTTCTGGGAAAACAGTCAGTGCCGAAAATATTTCATCTCTAGAGCAAGCGACAAAAACTTCAGAAGATTTAGATGTTAAATACGGTGTAGCTGGAGGGATAAATCCAGAAAATATTATTGAATTCACAAAGCAGTATCCAAACGCTTATTTGCTGGATACGGCTTCGGGGGTAGAGATAGAGGGCGTGTTTGATTTAGAAAAACTTAAAGAGTTAGTAATCTTGAACTCCTCATGAAAGAACGATCGATTATCTTTTGGGATTTTGATGGAGTGATCACTGACTCGTTTAGTTTTTTGGTGGATTTTTTAACTGACTACACAAAAAATAATCAGCGGCCATTGAGAGATGAAGAAGTGCGAAAAGGTTTTGAATCAGCCCACTTTTGGGATGGGTTAGAATCTTTTGGGATAGATAAAAGTATTCGTGAAGAATATACAACTTATGAAATTAGAAATTACCCAGAAAACGTTCAGCTTTTTGAAAGTATGACACCGGT
>CALIGR010000063.1 GCA_938021445.1 uncultured Candidatus Altimarinota bacterium | reverse complement strand
AAAATAAGGCTTGAAGCTGCTGAGAAAAAAGTGAAAGCCATCTATGAATATACCGAAAACCAAATCGAGAAAGAAGAAGCCAATATGATCCAAGACTTAGATAACGAACTAGCCGCACTCGACTCATGAAACTACTTTTAAAATCGTCTAACGAAGAACTTAGAAATATTTTCAGAGCAAGAACTCCCGAAGGTATAGATCACAATTTTGAAAATACTGATGTTCCCGATGAAAGCGGCGATTCTGTCGACGATGCAAGCGATGCAGAAGCACAAGCTAAAAGCGCTACAGAACATGGTGACGCAGCTGTTGATCAAGCATTATTACGAGCAAAAGGCATCCAAGCAGAACATAACGGTTCTCTTGGTGGAACTAAAACCTACACAACATCAGCTGGTTACAATATTGAAATGGCAAGCGACGGAGGAGCCGAGGAGGCTCGAGCTATGGCTGAAGCCGTAAAAATGCAGAAGCAAGATGTAGCCGCGGCAAATGAGGAGCTCCAGCAAGCACTAGCTGAAACGCCTAAGATAGAATCGCCTGAAGACGATGCCATCCCCGACAATCTTCAAACAGAACTAGGCGACATAGATGAAACAACCCAAACAGCAGAAGCCGAAGTAACAGCTGAGACTAATCAACAAATGGCAAGTGTTGGAGCTGAGGCCCAAAACTGGTTCAGTGACGTTGCCCCTGATACTGTTATGACGGCTGGGTAGTCACTACAACGGACTCTCGTAGTCACTACTCAAAAAATGAAAATGAACTCGCGGGACGATCTGTCCACCGGCTTCATCGACATTCATGTGTAGTTTGTAGCCTTCTAAGTTCTCAATATCCGCCACTTTATTGGCGACTAAAAACAAACCCCCAAAGATATTCACATTATCCTCAAAGGCATCTTTAGCGGTGACGAGTCCTGGACCTTTCGGAACGATCAATACATGGGTGTTGGCTTTCGGGGCGATGTCTCGAAACGCGATGTAATTATCATCCTCATAAACTATATCCGCTGGGGACTCACGATTGATGATTTGTTCGAAAACGTCGAATGGCAACATGCCCATGTGAATAAGATTAAGTTTTGACTAAAGTTTCAGTTATTGATTCTAGAGAGTGAAAAATATTTTACAAAACTAAAAAAAAATTTAGATTTAAAGTAATTATGACACAACTCCTAGTGGTACTCGTGTAGTAAATCCGCCTGAAAATCTAACTCAGACGGAATTTTGCCAAGCGAAGTTCCGCTTTTTTTAAAAGGTTCTCCATGCCCAACCAAAAACTTATCGGTGCTGACATACTTCTCAAAATGCTCGAAAATCAGGGCGTTTCAGAAATTTTTGCTTACCCAGGAGGCGCGGTTTTGCCGATCTATGATTCCATGCCAAAATGGAACGTCCGAAGAATACTCGTCCGACATGAGCAAGCCGCAGCCTTTGCAGCACAAGGATACTCACGAGCGACTCAAGGGGTCGGAGTTTGCTTAGCGACTTCTGGCCCCGGGGCGACTAACCTCGTGACGGGAATTGCTGACGCCATGCTCGATTCAATTCCGATGATCGCTATTACCGGAAATGTTTTCAAACACCTGATTGGTTCTGATGCTTTTCAGGAAACTGATATTGTGGGTATCTGTGAACCGATCGTAAAACACTCGTACTTCGTCGAAGACGTAAACGACCTCCCCAGGATTATCACCGAAGCCTTTCATCTGGCCCAGACTGGACGTCCGGGACCAGTGCTTATTGATATCCCAAAGTGCATACAAATAGAGACCGCTGACGAAAACGTCACTAAAAAAGTGCTCGCTAGCGATGACTTTGAAATGCATCTACCAGGCTATTTCCACGAAGTTTCGACGGAGATGAAGGAAATCGAAAAAGCGGTAACACTTATTGAATCTGCAGAAAGACCACTCGTGATCTATGGACATGGGGTAATTTTATCAAACGCTGAAAAAGAACTAAAAGATTTTCTAGAAAAATCAGGTATCCCAAATACCTGGACGCTTCATGGGATCGGAGGCTACGACAACACCCAAGATCTAAGCCTTGGAATGCTCGGCATGCATGGGACAGGTGCCGCTAATTTCGCCGTGCACAACGCAGACCTCATCCTCGGAATTGGAATTCGGTTTGATGACCGGATCACCGGACGGCTTGATAAGTTTAAAGAAAACAAAAAATTCATTCACTTTGATATAGATCCTTCTGAGTTTAATAAAAATGTAGAAGTCGCCGCCCGAGTTTGTGGCCAAATTCACGACACTCTTCCCGCAATTACCCAAAAAATAAGTGAAGATACTCACAAAAAATTTCAATCATGGCAGGACCTTTGTTTAGCCAAAAAAGCTAAATGGGCGCTTGATAAAGATAAACCCGGTAAACTCACAGAAATTTCCGTCATCAACGAACTCTACAAAATCATGGGAGAAGAGGATGTCGTTACCGTTGATGTAGGACAACATGAGATGTGGGCGGCTCAAAGATTTTTCCCAAAAAAGTCTCGGAAGTTCCTCGCTTCCGGAGGCCTTGGAACCATGGGGTTCTCTCTGCCTTCAGCCATGGGAGCGGCTTTTTCTGGGCACAACGTCTGGTCCATTTCTGGAGATGGTGGTTTCCAGATGAACAGCCAAGAACTCGCGACCGTTTTCCAGGACAAGATCCCACTAAAAATTATAATTCTTAATAACAGTTTTCTCGGGATGGTGAGACAATGGCAGGAACTATTTTATGATAAAAACTATGTCGATACGCCACTGGTCAATCCTGACTTTGTGAAATTAGGAGAGGCCTACGGCATTCCCAGTTTCCGGGCCGAAACTCCAGAAGAGGCCAACGCCCTCTTACAAAAAATGAAAGCAACTGACGGCCCTATCTTAGTAGAGTTCAAGGTAGAAAAAGAAGAAAACGTTTTCCCGATGGTCCCACAAGGAAAGGCCCTTGGAGAAACACTTTTAGACCGAGAAAACAAAATAGACACTCTTTAGTGAAAAACGATATGAACAAACACATCCTTATTGTCCACGCTCAAAACAATCCGGGAGTCATCTCTCGACTGTCAGGATTGCTTAGAAGAAAGCTCTTTAATATAGAATCTATGACGGCCGGCACTACACACAGACCTGGTATTTCGAGTCTAACGATAGTAATGACAGGAGATCCCAGTCAGGCAATCAAAGCCGCTGGTGTAATCGAAAGACTGGTCGATGTGCTCAGTGTCGAAGTCGTGCAGCCAGACGAGTGCGTCAGACGCGAAGTTGTCATTGCAAAAATCAAGATTAACTCCGAAGCAGATGAAAAAATACTCGCCCAAACTGAAGGGGATATTTTAGCTAAAGAAATTTATCGTGAAGGTGATATTTGCTGTGTCGAGCTTATTGATACTTCACAAAAATTAGATCAATTTCTAGAAAACATTAATAAAACTAGCCTCGAAGTCTTGGACTGGGCTCGAAGTGGTGTTGTCGCGGTTAAACGTTAAAAAAACTAACCGCCACTTTCTAATTTTTGGTAAATCAAATCCATAAGCGCTTGCAGGCTTGTCGAAGATTTAACGAGGTAATCAGCCCCAAGTTCTATCACCTCTTGCTCTCTTTCGGAGTGCCCCATGTTAGTAAAAACAATAGCCGGGATAGATCTTCCTTCTGGATGATCTCGAAGTTTATGAAGCATCGCAATTCCATCCATAATAGGCATCATAACATCGGTTATAACCAAGGCAGGTTTTGAGGACAAAGCTAAATCATACCCCATCTCACCGTCTCCTGCGTGCATAAAGGTGATACCTTCGGCTTGATTAAACTTCATGCTTAACGCCCTAAGTAGAGACTCGTCATCCTCTACAATCAATACCAATTTTTCTTCTGCCATAATTTAAAAAATAATTATAAATAAAACACTGAGACTGTTAAATACTAAGATATAGGCAGCCCAAAGTAAAACGTTGTTCCCACAGTTGGCTGTGAATCAAACCAAACCTCTCCCCCATGAGCCTCTACCACTCTCCTCGCGATATAAAGGCCTAAGCCGGTTCCTTGACTCTTAGTTTTGGCCGTATTTGAGGCTCGATAAAAACGTTTGAAGATATATGATTTCTCCGCTTCTGGAATACCAATCCCCCGGTCTTGAATGCTAAAGATAATTTCATTTTTCTTCTGCTGTGCTCCAATAGTTACACACTTACTTTCGCCCGAATACTTGATAGCATTACTGATGAAGTTATGAAAAACTTCTTTTATTTTAGGGCCGTCTATATTTAACTTTAGATCTCTTGGAAACTCGGAATGAACGATTAAATCAAGGGACTTTTTTTGAGCGTTCAAACGATTCTCCTCTAGCGCCTCTTCCAGACATTTGTAAATATTATACGGAGATTTAACCACCGCAAACTTACGCCCCGACTCAATCCGAGAAACATCTAGTAACCCCGCAATCAACTTAGACATCCTACGAGCGTTTTTTTCCATATCGTCACAGAGTGACTTTTGATCCTGTGTTAGGTTGGCGGACATAGTCGGGTCATTTAAAAGCTCAAGCATCCAGCTGATAGCCGTCACCGGAGTCTGAAGCTGATGGGACGCGATGGAAACAAATTCTGTTTTCATCCGATCAATTTCACGTTCTTGAGTTACATCTCGAAGAACCATAACCGAACTTTTCCGTTCTGTTGAGTCCTCCGTCTCGACCCCTGAAACAATACAATCAATGGGTGTCGATTTCTGATCTCCATGCAAAAGAATTAAGTTCCCAGAAAAGCGCTGAGAACGTCCCGTACTTTTGGCTTTTCCAAATAAGTCTTTATGGTCGTACTTCCAGCCCTTCGTGGCCAAATAACCCATTTCTGAAAGCCTTTTTCCTCTGATGCCTTTCTTCATTCCCAGTATGACTCTGGCTGACTTATTACAAAGCGTAATTTTTTCATCAGCATCAAACACAATCACTCCATCTCCGATACTTTGCAGTATGGCATTCAAGCGACTTTTTTCCGATTCGACTCGTAGCTGGTTCATTTTTCGATCGTGTATGTCAATCGCTACCCCTTCCATCCACTGAAACGTGCCACGCTCATCATAAAAAAGTTTTGCTGAGATCTGGATCCAACCCCAACCTTCTGCTTTCTTAGAATTCAGCAATCTGTAATCAAAATAGACCTCTTCTTGTGTTTCTTTAACCGCTTGAAGTAACTGCTCCCAAATCACAGGAGCATCCTCTGGATGAATACACTCTCCAAAATAGTTTACCTTCCCGGATGTAAGATCCTCAGCTGTATAACCGTATTTGGAAATATTGTCTGAAACAAAATCGACTGCTAGTTCTCCTTCTGCAAACTCCGCTCGATAAACAACGGCGCTACTTCGATTGATCGCCTTTTCTAAAAAATTCGTATGAGCTTTACTGTTTTGATTTTCTTGTTTGAGTAATTCATTTTTTTCTATGAGCTCATCCGAACTAATCTCCAAAGAACGCTCCATCAAGATTAAATCATCCTCATACGCCTGGTAGGCTTGATCTACTACGGATAAAAAACTAGATAACTTCTC
>CALIGR010000062.1 GCA_938021445.1 uncultured Candidatus Altimarinota bacterium | reverse complement strand
CTGTCATTGGCGATGACAGAATAGGCCGCAAATAAAAATCCAATCAAGGCAAAGAGTGAGATGCTGGTTTCAATCGGCATGTGTAATTTTAAATTTTGTCTTATCTAGAAAGATAAAGATATTGAGAGCGCTGTGAATTTTTTTAAACCTTTTTAGTTTTATTTGAGCTTCCTAAAGTTATTGGTTATCTCTATCCATTCTTCGACACTAAGCGTTTCAGCCCGCCTATTGCCATCAATTTCACCTAAAAGCTGATCGGACGGAATCCCAAAAAACTTTCCAATGACGTTGCTAAGCTTTTTTCGTTTTTCACTAAATCCACCGTTAACAACTGTGAAAAAGTCGTTGGTGAGCTCTTCCGTAATAAGTGGGAATGGTCGTGTTGTGATTTTGATGATAGCCGAGTCGACTTTTGGAGCCGGGTCAAAATCGGTCCGTGGAACGGTAAAACAGTATTTAGTCTCAGCATAAACTTCGACGGCAATAGAGAGGATGGATCGTTTGGTTTTTTTATGTAGACAGATTTTTTCACCGACTTCTTTTTGGACCATCAGTATTGAGAATTCAGGCTTGTTTTTAGTTTTTTCTGTTATTTTCCTGATGATCGGATTGGTTATATTGTACGGGATATTTGCAATTATTGAATAATCCTGCCTGCCGGCAGGCAGGTATTTTGAGCTATAAAGCTCATCTAGATCTACTTTTAAAATATCTTCATTGAGAATCTTGAAATTTTTGTTGTGTCCAAAGTCCGTATTCAAAACTTTGATAGCGCGTGGATCAAGCTCAACAGCCGTTAGGTTGGCTTTAGCCTTGATTAAGGCGGTAGTGAGAAATCCGAGCCCAGGGCCAATTTCTAAAATATTTTTGCCCGAAATATCACCGGCTTCTTCTAAGATCTTTTCTCGAATAGCTGGATTATTGAGAAAGTTTTGCCCGAGTGATTTTTTGGCGAATTTTTTTTGGTCAAAAGTCATACGGTATTCATTTTCCAAAACTTCTGCCTAAACGCAATCGTGAGAGCTAAAGCCATCATAATAACACATAAAAACTGTCCGGTGGTTACTGGGCCAATGTAGTGATCGGGGACTCGATAAAACTCGATGATAAAACGTATTAAACCGTAGAAAAATAAAAAGTACGCGGTCAGTAGTCCTGGTTTTTTAAACCCTGCTTTATAAATGATAAGTGTTAAGATAAGCGCTAAAATTAAATCTTTACTGGCATGATAGAGTTGTGAAGGATGACGCATCAACTCGTCTACTTGTGGAAAGATAACGCCCCAAGTTTGATCGGTTGGGTGACCGTACAGTTCTCCGTTTATAAAATTAGCGATTCGTCCAAAAAAAAGACCAATACTCATCGGAAGTACAAAAACATCAGCAGAGGAGAGAAGAGGAAGTTTGTTTTTTCGGGCTAGGTAAATCCCAGTCAAACTTCCGAACAAAAATCCACCATGGATGGACATCCCACCATTCCATACGCGGAAGAACTCAAGTGGATCAGCTATCAGTAAGTTGGGGTAGTAGAATAAGAAAAATCCAATTCTGCCTCCAAGGACTCCGGCAACAAAAACCCAAAAAATCAAAGATTCAAAAGTTTCTTTTTTAGTGGTTTTAAAAACCGTGGCTCTGTTTTGATCTTTGACTGAAAAATAACGCCAGCAATACCAGCCGAGATACTGGATGATGAAAAATCCTAAAACGTACATCAGGCCATACCACCTGACCTCTAATCCAAAAAGAGAAATAAGCGTAGGACTGATGTTGTGGGTGTAGATCATGATTAACACTTTTTACAGCTGTGTTTTTTCTCGATGAGAAAACTATAACCGTCCAGCGACTTCTTCCAGCATCGCAATAGTCTTTTCAAGACCGAGGCAACCATCCGTAATAGACTGACCATAAGCTAGTTCTTCAGCCGAGTTGGCACTTTTAGCGTTTTGGTTTCCATCGAGGAGGAAACTCTCAGCCATAAATCCTTTGACGGTTTTTTTGGCGAGGGCATTGGTCTCGAGTGAGTCTAAAATCTCATTGAGAATTTTTGGCTGTAAGAGCGGATCTTTTTTTCCAGAGGTTGGACAGATACAGTTGTCGTGACTGAGGTCGACGATGATAGCTGGGTTTTGAAGCTCTTTCTCGTGTAGAATTTCAGCGGCCTGCTTAATTTTATCAATATTGTAGTTTGGGAGTCCATTCCCACCTCGGAGGATAAGATGAGCATAAGGATTTCCGTTGGTCTTTATCTGTTTTCCGTGGAAGGCAAAAGTATGAGAAAACTGAGACGCAATGACGGAGTTAACTCCGATTTTTAAATCGCCAGAGGTTGGGTTTTTAAGTCCAACGGGGTGAGGGATCATGGAAGCAAAAATTCGGTGTTCTTGATCTTCAGCTGAACGAGCGCCAATGGCAATCCAGCTGAGAAGATCGACGAAGTATGAGTCGTTGTGTGTGAAGAGGGCTTCATCGGCAATCGCATAGCCTAGTTTAACGGCTTCGATCATCATTTTCCGTGAGTAATAAGTACCGGCTTCGAGATCCGGTTCTGTAAATGGATCAGGTTGATTTACCGGCCCCATCCATCCCACAGTAGTCCGCGGTTTTTGAAGATAGACACGGAGTACAATTTTTAGTTTGTCTGAAACTTTATCGACCGTTGGTTTTAGTTTTTCCGCAAATTCGATAACCGCTTCACTTGGCCAGGCACTACAAGGCCCAATGATCATTATTTTTCGGTCATCTTTCCCGGTAAGAATATCTGCAATTTCTTGCTGATCTTGTATGAC
>CALIGR010000061.1 GCA_938021445.1 uncultured Candidatus Altimarinota bacterium | reverse complement strand
TATTTTTCAGAAGAAATATTTCTAGAAAAAACAGTAAATGACTGGTACCAAAGACTCAATGAGGATCAAAAAATAGGCCAAGTGATTATGCCCAGCCTAGAAGCAAACAATCAAGGTGACATTAATGATTTCATTATTAGTGGCGGAGGTCTAGTTATGACTCTCAAGAAAGAAGTCACTCAAGAAACTATTGAGCAACTCATAGATCTAAACGAAAAACACAACATTACGCCTCTATTGATAGCCAGTGACGCAGAGCCTAGTTTAATGAAGTATCGATTTCCAAATAGTGGAAATAGTTTTAAAAACACCAATCAGCTTACCGACCAAGATTCAACTAATTACACGGCAACACAAATCGCCGAGTTTTTGAAATCAAGATCGATCAATCTTAATTTTGCGCCAGTCTATGACAACAATAAAAATCAGGCTGTTATTGGAGATCGATCTTTTGGGGCTGATAAGTTAGCTATTACCCCTTTGGCCAAAAGGTTTTTTAAAACACTTCACCGCCATAATATTATCGCTACGGCCAAGCACTTCCCTGGCCATGGCAATGTCAATGGTGACACCCATGAAACATTACAGACCATAACCGGTGAGCTAGAAGAATTAGAAACATTCAAGCAGGCCATAAGTGACGGAATTTTAGTCATGATGGTTGGCCATCTCAATGTAAACACCACCTCCTATAACACGGATGGGAAACCCGCGACACTTTCTCCCGAAATCATGCAAGACTTACTGAGAGAAAAATTAAAGTTTAAAGGTCTCATCGTCACTGACGCCATGAACATGGGAGCCCTCAACAATTTTGAAAATTCAGATCTAGAAACTTTAGTGACGGGAGCCGACATAGCCCTTATCCCACGTGACTGGAAACAGTTGAAATCAGACATAAAAAAAAGACTGGAATCAGATCCAGTCTTTCGTGACCATTTTGAGGATAAAGTAAAACGAGTTTTAAGACTAAAGCTCGTCTGGAACTTATCCCAAAATAACTAGTGTCTTGGTGGTCTTGGCTCTGCAATATTCACTTGAAGCCATCGACCTTCAAAGTCTGACTTGTGAAATTTTTCAATAGCCGCATGAGCTTCTTCCTCAGAGCCCATTTCCACAAATCCAAAGCCTCGGCTTCGATTTTGATCGTCTAGCATTACTTTTGAGTAAGCCACTTCTCCAGCTTCTTCAAAAAGCTCTCGAAGCTCTTTCCCTCGCATTCGCCAAGGAAGTCCTCCTACAAAAAGTTTAGCCTTTTCGTTTGGTTCACGTCGTGGTTGTTCATCATCCATGATAAAATATAGTTAGAAATTAGTTCGCCCAGTTTTCCTTTTCAGACAGCCACACTCTTTTACTTGGGGAAGTAAATTCCAACCCCCGTTCCTTGCGTGCACCCTAGATTCATAATCAGTACCAACAAAAGGCAAAAATATGATGCCTATTTTTCACAAAAAGGCAAGCCAATCCATTGTAGTAAGCACTACACGCCTCGCTTGCTGTGTAAAAACAATCCGCTAAATTCATCCTTAGATAATTTAAAAAATCATGAATCGCTTCATCGTCCCCTTCTTAGCCATTGCCGGTGTCATTGGCATATTCTACTTCACTCAAGCCCAGTTTCTAGGCACTGATTCTTTAAAACTGGTCCCTCAAGACAGCCAAGTAAACAAACTTTCTCCTTATGATGAAGATCAAAATAAAAAAACAGAAAGTAAAATTCAGCAAAAATTTCTCTCAGACCAACTTAAGACTAATACTTCAAAAACGAGCATCAATCTAGAGGATGTGCTCGGTGGAGGCCCAAGCAAGGATGGCATCCCAGCTTTAACAAACCCTAAATATACATCCGTTTCTGAAGCTAACAATTTATACCAAGAAAGTACTGAAGGCGTTTTGGTCGAAATCAACGATGAGGCTCGCTGGATAAGCTTTGACGTACTCTACTGGCACGAAGTGATCAATGACACCATTGGGGAAACCCCAGTCGCTATTACCTTTTGTCCTCTTTGTGGTTCTGCTATCACTTTTGAAAGAAAATTAGACAATGGCGATTTAGCTGAGTTTGGCGTCAGTGGAAAACTCTGGCAGAGCAACCTCCTTATGTATGACAAAAAAACTGAAAGCCTCTGGAGCCAGATCGAGGGCGAAGCCAAAGTCGGAGACTTAACTGGCACCAAGCTCACCATTTTAGACAGTCAGATACAATCGTGGGCAGACGTTAAGAATATTGAAAACCTAAAAGTACTGAGTCATGACACTGGCCACGTCCGAGATTATGGTCGTAATCCATACGGGACTTATGAGGAAGCGGGCGAGCTTTTTTTCCCAGTTGAAAACCTCAACACCGATTTACACCCAAAAACCATTATGATTGCTGGAAAATATAAAGAGACTTCTTTTGCCTTAGAACGGCTCGCTCTGATGAGTGAAAAAATACTAGAACTAAAAACGGATGACGGGATCTTAACGGTGAAAGTAGACAGAGGAAAAGTGACCGTCACCGACCCCGAAAATAACACTATCCCAACCTTCAATACCATGTGGTTTAGCTGGGCCAACCACTGGCTCACTGATAAATCAGTGATCTGGAATCCCACCCAAAAAGACACCACCTCAATACCAGTCAGTACCACAAACGAGGCAGGCACTGATTCTGGTGTTACTATTACCGAGTACTTCAGTTATGGTTGTTATTACTGCGATGTCATACACGATCCGCTTCACGCCGCGCTCAAAGAAAAACCACAGACAAAGCTCGAGCTCAAGCACTTTATTGTCTATGATGAGTATCTCTCCATTCATGAAGCGCAGGTTTGTGCCGCCGAGCAAGAGCTCGGGTACGAGTTTCACGATGCCTACTTTTCTGACCACTATCCCAAAAAAGAGGCATCAGTCATCAATGCTATAAGTACAAATATTGGGCTTGATTCTAAAACACTTAAAGACTGTCTCGCCTCTGATCGCCCTTCTCAAAAAATACGGAGTGATATGCAAGGCGGTGCACTTATCGGCGTTCGGGGAACACCTACACTTCTTATTAAAGGAAAAGAAGCCCCGCTAAGTGTCTTATCCGCTCGAGAAAAAGATCGAATCATTGAGGCAATCACAACATTAGAGTAAATTCTGTTATTTCAAAAAAACATAATAACGTGCAAAAAAACTATACTTTTATAAAAAATAAGATAAAAGAGTTTTTGAAGGTATATAAACATGAAACAAGGAAATCAAGAAATAACAAACCTAGCGCACTACTGGCTTGGCTACATAGAAGCCCGGTCATATAGCACTCATTATTTCGAATTTTACGTCAACCCACACAAACAATCTGAAATTGTCACGACCCTGAAAAGCAAAGGACAAAAAGTAAACCTCACTGACTACCTCATAAAAAGGCTTCAACTTGAAACGGAGCCCAATATTTTAGCCAAAGAGATCACCGAGCTTTTTCTCCGGATCCCAAAAAAATCTAAAACTAAAAATACCCCAGACGGCCTTCCTGCGTTAGTCAGTGTTTTACAGAATACAGCAAAAACTATAGCAAGCGCTCCCATCGAACATCATCCCCTTATTATCCTAAAGACACTCATAGAATCTGGATGGCTATCGCAACCTATACTCTCTATTAGCCCTATCTTTAAAAAGAACCAAGACCGTTATAAATCTCTAATAGAGTCAGCACCAAGCGAAGACTGGATTAACTTTGTTCTTGAATCTATCGTTGAAGGCGCTCAAATGACAACCCAGCGATTAGAAAAAATAGAAAAACTCAGAGAAAAGTATGAAAAGCAGATAAGTATTTTTGGCCCCAAATTTCCACTCTATCAAAAACTGATCTACCACTTATTTGATCAGCCGGTGACCAGTCCCCGAATCGTTGAGCGATTTCTAGAAGTCGCCCCAGCGACGGCTAATAAAATTTTAAGAGAACTAGAAAAACTTAAAATTGTTCACCAAACCTCTGATAATAAGCGAAACCGAATGTACGCCTTAAATAAATATCTGGAGCTATTTGAACAGTAATTAGTTCTGAGCCGCTCGTTTAATCTTAGCCAGCGCGTCGTTAAAACCAGTACTGGTAAGAGACGAGCCATTAATCGTTTGTGGGATCTCCAGATCTACTAAGCTTTTTCCTACAACTATTTCATTAAGTCCGCCGTTAAAGAAAGTTATATAACCTTGAGAAACACTATCAGCATACACTTCCGTGGTCATTGCAAATTCGACCATATCAGACTCAACAATAAGCGTAACGGCAATTGTATTTGTCCCGCCAGGACTTTCATAAACTCCATCTTCTGTGTAGGTTCCGTCTTTGTACTTGCGTATGGGAAGCGCTTCAGATCCTGCTACTTGCGAAGATTGGTCTGATCCGGATTCATCTTCTAAATCAATATTCAAATCAAAATTCTCCTCATCATTAAAATCATCTTCAAATTCTGAAAAAATAGAATCTAACGCCTCATCAACATTCTCCGCCGATGTTGTCGTGTTCGTCGTTACCGAAGCCTCTCCATTTAAAGACGCAAACGACTGAGAGGATTTATTATTGACCGAAGCTTTAAGTCGATAGACCATTTCCGCCATCTCTCCACGGGTGACATTATGTGTAAATCCAGAAATACTTACCGGGATCGCTTTTTGAGCGGAAAGACCGTCCACATAAACGCCATACCAAACATCACTATTCTGGCTCGTACTCGCTTTTACATCCAAGCTCTCTCCAATAATTTTAGCTGACTCTACAAAATTAATTTGATTCCCTGGCCGAAAAGTTCCATCGGGATAACCTCCAATAATGCCCTGAGACTTAGCATAGCAAACATAAGGCGCAAACCATTCAGATCCTACATCCGAAAAGCAGTTACTTTCATTTCCATAATTATCAGCGGCAATCGCTTCAACAATAATTTTGGTAAACTCCGCTCGATTAATCGTACTTTCCGGACGATAAGTTCCATCTGGATACCCGCTAACGATCCCCTGAGCCTTCACATAAATAACCGCATCACCGTACTCATAACTCGCGCTTATGTCTGTAAAATTAGCCTGTATGGAAAATAAAGGAAGACTCGCTAACAGAGCCAAAGCTGAAAACCGATTTAGAAATAATTTCATCACCATAAACTTTATTTATATCCAAACACAAAACAATCTATGATTGGTAATCAAAAATACAAAAAATCTTTTAACGTAAATTTTCAGTAAAAAAAGAATGAGCATCTCCGATCGCTTTGTCCCAGTTTTCGTTCCAAAACACATGCGGAACACCCTCATATTCTAAGTACTCATAGTCTTTATCTAATTGGGCTAACCTTTTTTCTAATTTTTGAGACCATTCTACTGGGCAGCTTTCATCAGCCGTCCCGTGCTGAATCAAAAGTGGTGTCTTCAGTCGATCTAGGTAATTAAGTGGTGACAAAGCTTCAAACGAAGACGCCTCATCAATAGAGCCAAATTCCGCTTCAAAAACAGATTGTATATCTTCATCCATTCGCCCCACCGTCCATTTTCGAAAATTGTCTTCGTAGTCAGCACTCACCGGCCCCCACATAACAGCCGCTTGGATTAAATCAGGCCTTGCTAGCAAAGCATTAAGCGTCACACCACCTCCCATCGAGTGTCCAAACATCCCCACTCTATCAAAATCTAAATTTTCAATCCCTGAACCTTTAAGCGCTAAAATAGCGTTTACCGCATCTGTTGAATAACCGATATAACCAAACCGGCGCCCAGTGAGGGCTTCTGGATCTTTATCCGAAAAAGCATAGCCTCGATAATCAATGTGAAAAACGGCATACCCCGCGCGAGCAAAATACTTCTGCTCTCTCCCAAAACCATAACCATTCGTATAGGTCTCTGGTGGGAAGTACCCATGATTTAAGATCAAAATCGGAAACGGACCTTCTTTATTAGGCACATGCCAAGTCCCTGAAATTTTAAGACCATTACTTTTATACGTAGCGTAATAACTCTTATGAGTTCCAAAATTTTGAATTAAATTGCCGACCTTAAAATCCTCACCAATAAAATCTTGTTCCAAAAAGGTCTTTAAAGACCACTTTGAATCTTCCCCACGAAAAACTCCAATGCTCTCTGAAACGGCTGGCTCACTCTCTAGTTCTCTTGAGACTTTTTTTTTAGGTTTTCATCTAAGAAATCAATCGTTTTTTTCCAAGCATCCTGAGTTTCTTCTGGGGCGTAACGAGTCCCTGAAGGATTCGCAAACGCATGACCAACTTCTGGATAAATATGGATTTGATTTTTGACCAACAGTTCATTAAGCGCAGCCTCAAAAGCGTTCACACTTTCCACCGGGATTCCCTGATCAGTTTCTCCAAAAATCCCCAACACGGGTCCTTTGATATTCGCCAGCTTTTCTTTATCCGTCTCTAAGTTTCCATAGTAAATAACCGTCGCCGCGAGGTCATCAGTGCTAAGCGATAAACTAAGCGACTGCTGTCCTCCAAAACACCACCCCATAGCAGCAATACTTTGAGGCTCAACATTCGAAAGCGTCTTCAAATAATCAACCGCCGCCTTCATATTTTCGATTGATCGCTCCGGATTTGATCGTGCTCCTGAAGCCAGCTTCATCGCGGCACCTGATTCCGTAGCCACTTCCCCTTCGTAAATATCTACCGCCAAGACCACATAGCCTTCTGACGCCATAAGTCGGGCCATATCTTTTATATTGTCATTTAATCCCCACCATTCATGGATCATTACCACCGCTGGATATTTACCATCACCTTCAGGCTTTGCCAAAAAACCATTAACCCCTTCAAAGTAATCAACCATTTCCGTCTGAACCGAAAGTGCCTCTAACTGAGAAAACAAATCTACGTTTTTTTTGGCTGCGACTTGGCATTTTCCATCCACCACTTCTCCTTCCTGGCATCCTAGATGATCATTATGATCTTGATGCTGAGCTTGATCATGATTTTCGTGCTCAGCACAACCGACCAATAAAAACAACAAACAAAACGTTAATAAAAAATGCATATTATCTTAAAATTAATGATCTAAAAAATAAGCACAACATTAAGTATTCCTTTAATAGAATAAAAATCAACGACCAATTAAAACTCTAAGAAAACTATTTTAAATAGTTGCAAAAAATAAAATCTTCTGTTATAATAGAATATAGTCTCGTTTTTGACCTGACTATAACCCCGATCTTTTACACGGCTCGATAAAGTGTTCTCTACCACGAAGTAGAGATGGATGGTGTCCCTCCATAATACACTGGTCTTAAGCTTTCCCCAGAAGAGACCTAAAACAAACATGTAACCGTGCGTTAGCACAACACAAACCCAGAGTATTTGTGACGGATACATAAGTCGAAAGACCTCGATATCAACCATATCTTGGATCTATGCCCAACACTCTCATGGTATAAATCTAATCGGAATACTCTCCGATATACAAATTGAGTTTGAAGTTATTTTTTTTATATGAATTTCTTCACCACTTTATCAACCTTTCTTAGATCTTAAAAAAATGCATAACCTAACCGTTATGTGTTTTTTATTTTTATCTTAAATCAAAAATTATAAATATCTTTTAAAACTATTAAGTGATATCTTCTAGCCAATGGTTTTTATTGTAGAATCGTTAAAAAAATTTAAAGAGATCGGTGCTATTGCGCCTAGTTCAAGTAGTTTGGCTCAAACAATGATAACCAGCGCCCAGCTCAAACTTGATTCAAACGTCGTCGAGATTGGTCCTGGAACTGGCATTTTCACTCAAAAAATACTCGAGAATATTCCAGCTCATCAATACCTTGGAATCGAAATAAACTCTAAATTCATAACTCATTTAAGGCGCAATCATCCAAACGCTCAATTTTTTTGTGATTCGGCTCAAAATATTACAAAAATATTGGACGCCAATGATCGAGATAAATGCGATCGAATCATTTGTGGTTTACCCTGGACAAACCTACCTCCAAATTCACAAAAAGAGATTCTGATTGAACTCCATAAATCAATGAAAGAAGAGGCTCTACTAACGACTTTTGCTTATACGGGTTTCAGTCAACTGCCACAAGGAAGAGCTTTTTATAAACTCTTAAAAAAAACTTTCTCAAAAGTAGAAAAAACAAAGACAGTGGTAAAAAATTTACCACCGGCCTTCATTTATATCTGTCGAAAATAAAAAATAACCCTAATTTTTAAGCGATCTTCTGATCTGACTTCGCAATGTCACGAGACTTGAGAACTCATAGAAGAATGTAATTTTTGCATCTTTCCCAAGTGACATATTTTCCGGTTTTTTTCCGTATACAAAATACGCAAAAGTCTCCGCAATATCTTCCCCCGGATTTGTAGCTGCATACTCAGTGACAAAATCATCTGGATTATTCTCATAATAAACTTCCCCAACCTCGTCATAATTAATTTTTGATCCAGAACTTCGTCTTTCACGGCTGAGTGATTTATTCTGCCAGAATTTTTTTACAAACAGATTAATAAACGAGCTTTTCATCGCACAACCTTCTTGCGTATAAAATTGCACCTGACACTGCGTTTCCGTTTTATCAGCGTCAATTTGGGCATCACTCAAAGTCATCACATGAGAAAATTCATGAATCATTGTCAAATTAAACTCCTTCCAGTCATTCACCACGCCGCCACCATTGAGCAGCTCTTTTGTATTAACAATCATCTTCCAGCTCGAGAGGTCACCTTCTTCAACCGGCTCCACATAAGCCATCGTATCATCATCCCCTGCGTAGATACCAAACTGAGTGATCTTGTTTCTGTTTGAAGCTGGAATAAGAGTGCTGAAATACGTCCAGATCATTTGAGCTATCTCTGACTCATCCCCTTCTAAAACCTCAATAACATCTCCATTCACCGTATATAAAACACTGGGACCTTCTTCTGAGACTTTTCCATGTGGATCATAGAAATCATCCTCTCCCTCTTCTAAATAATCTGAATAGTCATCATCCTCATAAGCCGTCTCATCCAATAGATAACAAGTCTGATCTTGTTCGTCATAATACTCATCTTCATAACAATCATCTTCCGTCATCACCTCAAACCCAAAATCATCATCTGCCGCGTATTCATCAGAAAACTCAATAAGCTCAATTTGGTCTGTTCCGTCATCATCCAATAACCAAGCCATAAAGTAAGCCATCTCCCCTCGTGTCACTGCATGAGCCCCAGGGGCACTATCTGCTTCAAAATAAAACATTCCCGTATACTCCGCCTCATCTAAATACACTTGAAACCAAGTCTCATCCGGCTCGCTTTCTAGAGAGCCTTCATAAGCCGTGTTTAAAATGATTTTAAGCGCCTCCGCTTGATTTATCGTTTGGGACGGCTTAAAGCTTCCGTCTGGATACCCGCCAATAATCCCTTCTTCCTTCGCAATACAGACATACTTCTCAAACCAAGCACCGGCTGGTACATCTGGAAAACAACCCGTATCAAAGTTATCTAAATCTTCTCTCTCAAAGAAACTCTCCATGACAATTTTAGTAAACTCCGCTCGGTTGATCGTTGCTTTCGGTTTATAGGTCCCGTCCTCATAACCTTTCACAATTTCATTATCACGAAGGAACTCGATTGATTCCTTCCATTCATAAGTATCTGTATCACTAAACCCTTCCTGATTTTGAGCTTCCGATAAACTCGGGGAGCTATTGCTAAAAAACAAAGCGACCAAAACCAGACTTAATATTTTTTGCATGATTTAAGACTACCGTGGTTTTAAAAAGAAAGTTAATTTAAATAGTTGTAAAATATAATATTTTCTGTTATAATAAAATATAGTCTCGTTTTTGACCTGACTATAACCCTGATCTTTTACACGGCTCGATAAAGTGTTCTCCACTCACGAAGTAGAGATGGATGGTGTCCCTCCATAATACACTGGTCTTAAGCTTTCCCCGGAAGAGACCTAAAACAAACATGTAACCGTGCGTTAGCACAACACAAACCCAGAGTACT
>CALIGR010000060.1 GCA_938021445.1 uncultured Candidatus Altimarinota bacterium | reverse complement strand
CCTTTGCAAAAAGAAAGAGAACCATTGGTTGAACGACTGGCGGATGACTCCGCTTTGGGTGTAGAGGATCGTCTAGATATGCAGATGTTTATGGAGTCGCTAACTCATGAGCAAAGGGCGGCTGTAGAAAATTATTTGCATGGTGAGGCGGAAGTCATGCCATCAGCGGTAGCTGAAATTTTCATTGAATTTCGGACTGTGAAGAAGTTAGATAAAGGAGCCTTAGCCTGAAGAATGATTTAGAGAAATTTTTTTATTTTTTTCTCAATTCCCTCGATACCACTTTCCATCAAGCTACTCCCCACCAAAATAGCGTCACAATAGGGTGAGACGGTTTGAACATCTTCATGGCTGATAATGCCTGACTCGGCTACTTTAACGACGTTATTTGGGATTTTTTGAAGCAAAGGTGGGACACGGCTTAGATCAACCGATAGATCTGAGAAATGACGAGCGTTGACGCCAATGATTTGAGCGCCAGAATCTATCGCTTTTTTTATTTCTGCTTCGTCTTGAGTTTCAATAAGTGCATCCATATTGAGTTTTTCAGCAAAAAGCCTGAATGCTTTTAACTTCTCAGTGGTCTGAAGCACTGAAGTCATGAGCAAAACAGCACTCGCACCTGCTTGACGAGCTTGTAGTATCTGACGTTCATCAATGATGAAGTCTTTTCTGAGCGTTGGGATCTTGATGGATTTACTAACACTTGCTAGATCATCTAAAGATCCAGCAAAAAATTTTTCATCGGTAAGAACTGAAATACAACTCGCTCCAGAGGATTCATAGGTATTAGCTATTTCTAGAATATTAGCGTTTGGCAGAATAGCCCCTTTTGAGGGAGAGGCTTTTTTTATCTCCGCTATTAAGTTTGGAGGAATTTGACTCGGTGATTTCTTAAGCGCGTTTAAAAAACTAAGAGTATTTTTTGGAGGATTTAAGTCCCAAAGTGATTTGGATAGAAGTAATACCTCTTTTTGCTTCTGGTTTAGGATTTTTTGTAAAACACTCATTTCGTCCAGTTTAGGTGCTTAGGATTTGGGTGAAAGCGAATTTCGGTATCGGTTAATACTATCTCCGCCTTTGGGATTTGATAGTCTGGGTTTTTTTTAATCTTCCAGATTTGAATTTTTTTTAGGATCGATTCAATGATTCGTTGCGATAGACTTAGTTTTTTAATTTTTTTTAGCTTTGCGAGCCTTGGGTCTGCATTTTCGAAACTTTCTCCAAATTTTTTTACCCACGGGTTTTCATCTGCAAATTTTGAAAACAAATTCTGTGGGTCATAAAGTGGTATATTGTGAGTAAAAAGATTAGCGGTATAAGCGTTTTTTTGAGTTATTTGTAAATTTTCAGTTGTTATAAAGTGGTTTGGGCAGATTTTTCCAGCGTGGTCTTCTGGTTTTGATAGCTCTCTTTGTCTTTTTAGCTTCGTAAAAACTCTAAAACGAGTCACCCAGATTTGCCCAGGAGTGGTAATGATGAATAGGTCTATATCAGCGGTGCTCTTATTTTGGTCTTGGGCTAGGGATCCTGACAAAAAAACAGCTTGGACGCCTTTTACTTTTCCTATTTTTTTGGCCCAGTTCTTAGCTTTTTTATAATTGTTCACAGTTCTAAATTTAAAAAAAACCTGGAATTGATCCAGGTTTTTTCATAAGTTGTTTTAAATTAAGCTCTTTGTTACTCAATCACGATGATCGGTTGATCTTCTAGTTCGACTGACTGAGAAGTATTGTTTGAGTTATTAGAAGTTTCTTCTGCTGGTTCAACAACAGGAGCCGCTTCAACCTCAATCTCAACTTCAGTTGGAGCCTCTTGAGTGACTTCAATTTCAACCACAGGAGCTTCTTCAACCTCAATCTCAACGACTGGAGCTTCATCTGCTGGAGCGTCTTCAATCAAGATTAGATCATCAGCTGGTTCTTCTGCAGCGTCAATTTCAACCTCATCTACGAAATCTTCAATTTCAGAAATATCAGCCTCAATATCAGCCTCAATGTCTCCCTCTGCTGTGTCTATTTCGTCCATAACTTCCTCCACTTCAGCGTCCATTTCGTCTACCTCGTTCTGAGCTTTATCTCCCATAAGTTTGTCCATGCTTGGAGATGGAGGTGTGTATGGTTGAGCCGGTTTTGGCCCACAACCTACAAGCGTTAAAGCTAACGCAACTAATAATAATTTTTTCATTTTGTTTTGTTTTAGAAATATACAATTACAGATTTGATTCTAGATACGGGATACCGGCTTGTCAAATGGCATAAAAGTCTCTTTAATTGAAGGGATTCGCTATTTGTGTTGATATATGCCTAATAAATTTGAAATAATTGAGTTTCCTCACCATAAAGATGCTCGAGGAGGATTGGTTCCTTTTGAGTTTGATGATGATTTCCCAATCAAAGTTAAGCGTTGCTATTTAGTGACTTCAAAAGACAGTAAAACCGTTCGTGGAGGGCATTCACACCTGATCGAAGATGAAGTTTTTGTAGCGCTCAATGGTGAGATAACCGCACTGGTCAATGATGGAAGAGGCGATAAATTGATTACTCTTAATGCGCCAAATCAAGCCTTGGTTGTACGGAAAGATTGCTGGCATGAATTTTTTGATTTTTCACCGGAATCTATACTGCTTTGCTTTTCGTCTACGCCTTATTTGCCTGGAGCTCAAAACTATATTCAAGATAAAGCTGATTTTTTGGCGAAAATGAAATAGAAAAAATCACGAATATCAGGTATAATGGGGAGAAATATGGAAAATTGGTTTGTCTCAGATTCGTCAATAACCGCCCTTCTTCTGGCTTGCGCTTTAGGCGGTTTTTTGGGAATTAGACGAGAAATCCACGCTCGAGAAAACAAAGTTGAGAGTTTTATTGGCTTTAGGACCATGATGTTGATTTCAGCCTTTGGGGCTGTTTCTACTTTCATCCCAGAACTCCCGTGGCTTCCGGCGCTGTTTTTTGTGGGCTTGATGGTTTTGATTAGTGTTTCCTATGCCTATGGCAGCTTTAAGCAGAACCTAATCGGTCTGACGACTGAGATTTCTAGCTTTATGATTTTTTGGGTAGGTGTACTCGTTGGATTAGGGCAACCGGTAATAGCTATTTTGATCACCTTACTTCTGGCCGGGGTAAATGCCTATCGTGATCAAATCCGAAACTTTGCCGGGGCTATTAGCCAGCCGGAATGGGATGGGGCGTTGCAGCTACTTTTCTTTTCTGGAGCGATACTTCCGTTTTTACCCAACGAAGCGATAGACCCTTGGGGGATGTTGGTTCCTTTTAAAATCTGGTTACTGGTGGTTTTTATTTCAGGAATCGGTTTTCTTGGCTACTTCCTTACTAAGTACATTGGAGTAAAGGGCGGCATACCAGCAGCGGCGTTTCTTGGAGCGATTGTTTCTAGTACAGCTGTGACGACTTCGATGGCAGAACAGTCTAAGCGTGCACCAGGAAGCAGTATTTTTGCGGTTGGAATTATGATAGGGGTCGCCACTATGCAAGTGAGAGTCGCTATTACTATAGCTTTGTTGGGCTCGGTTGAGATTGTAAGACAAACATTAGTATTACCTCTGGTTATGGCATTGATTTCAGCTTTGTTTGCCTATTTATTTTTTCGTTACTCCTTAAAAGAAATCGAAATTGAGCAAACTAAGAAAAATGCAAAAACTGAATTAAGGCTGGCGAGTCCATTTGAAATAATTCCCGCTATCAAATTTGGAGGACTTTTTGTATTAGTTTTGCTCGCATTGGCGTTAGCTCAAAGATATTTTGGGAATACAGGCGTTTATATTGCGGCTGCCTTGTCTGGCTTTGTGGATGTGGATGCGATTATTTTGTCGTCACTTGAATCGCTTAATTTGGGCGAGCTCTCACTCAAGACAGTTTCTGTAGCGATAATGATAGCGATAATGGTTAATACCCTCGTTAAGATTTTATATACGGCCGTACTTGGTAATAAAAAAACCACCAAAATGGTGGCTTTAGGCGTTTCTTGTACTTTATTTTCAGGGCTTTTAAGTGTTCTACTTTTAAGCCAGATCTAACGTTTAGACCACTGTGGTGATCGTCTCGCTCGACGAAGTCCTGGTTTTTTCCGTTCTTTTACTCTTGAATCTCGAGTGAGAAGACTTTCTTGCTTTAATTGCTCTCGAAGGGTTGCGTCTTTTTTTACAAAGGCTCGAGCAATCCCAAGTCGGATGGCTTCAGCTTGTGCTTTCTTTCCGCCTCCTTTGGTTATCACGTCTATATCGAAGTCTTTCTTCGCACCGAGTAGCTCTAGAGGCTGCAAGACAGTGAAGAATATCTGGTCGTCATCAGACCATTCTCTTAGCGTTGATCCATTGACCGTTGTTTCACCTTTTCCGTCAGGAAACAATCGGACCGTAGCGATCGCATTTTTTCTTTTTCCGTTAGCGTAGAAGTAGGCTCCTTTAGACATGTTTAGGTTTCAGTGATTTAGGCAGGTAATGGTTGAGGTTGTTGAGCGGCATGAGGATTTTCCTCTCCGACTACGAGGGTTAGACGTCGCATTTGATGCGGTCTTAGCTTATTTTTTGGAATCATCCCAGAAATGGCTTCTGTCAGAATTCGTTTTGGATCTTTAGCTCGTACTTCTTTAAGTGAAGCGGTTTTAAGATTACCGAGGTATCCAGAATGACGGTAGTACATTTTTTGATCTTCTTTGAGACCGCTCACCGCAATTTTATCAGCGTTGAGGACTACAACGTAGTCTCCACCATCAACATGTGGGGTATAATCTACTCGATGCTTCCCACGGAGGGCGTTTGCAGCTTTTACAGCAAGTTCTCCCAAAGTTTTGCCGGCAGCGTCTACGACGTACCATTCTCTTTGGGCATTGTTTACGTTCTGTCTTAGGGTTGTTTTTTTCATGGCTAAATTAGTTCTACTTGAACTACACTTGAGTTATCACCAGCTCTTACTCCAATTTTTGTCATTCGAGTAAAACCTGAAGTTTGGTCTAGTTGTTTGCTGTAATCGAGCGCTTTTTTAGAAGCCTCTTTGGTGAATACCACACTCATGAGATCACGAATGGCATTCATGTCTTCTTTTCCTCTGATTTTGTTTACCAGTTTTTCCGCTTCAGCCGAAAGAACCTTTGCACGAGCATCTGTCGTCTTGACCTTCCCTTCAAGGAAAAGAGAAGTTATAAGATTACGCACCATGGCTTTCCGCTGGTCAGCTGGTCTATTGAGTTTCGCTTTCGAATTTCGATGTCTCATTGATCTAGAGTTGAGGTTGATTAGTTTGTTGACTGAGGGGCACTCCAGGAGTGTAACCTCGGTCTCGTAGTACTTCTTCGAGTTCTGTTTTAGCTTTTTGTCCGAAGCCTCGTAGCTGAGTCAGTTGACTCATTGGTGTACGAAGCAGCTCTTCGACAGAAGTTATATTTCCATTTACAAGCGCGTTAAGCGTTCGTTGTGAAAATCCAAGAATATCAATAGGAGTAAAGCTTTCTTCAGCGGCTGAAACCGAAGCTTGCTTTTCAGCTTCTTCTTTGGCTCTGATAGCTGAGAAACTTGTTGTAAAGTCTTCATCTGTATAAGCATCATCTTGATTGAAAAGGTCGAAGTAACTTCGAATGATTTCAGCGGCAAGCTTGAGTGCGTTTTCAGCTTCAAGACTTCCATCGGTTTCAATCGTTAGTTTTAGTTGATCTAGATTTGTCTGATCTCCTACACGAGCGGGTGTAACTTCATATTTCACTTTTGTGACAGGAGAGAAGTTTGCATCAATAAGAATCATTTCCGCGTCTTCTTCTGCGGCGTTGTCTTCATTTGAGATAATTCGATATCCAACTCCTTTTTCAACTCGGAGTTTTACGGTTGTTTTTGGATCAGCGCCATCACAATGAGTAATAACCTGACTTGGATCTAGAATTTCAATATCACTTGAAACTTTAAGATCTTTAGCCGTAATAGCTCCAGATTTTACCAGTTTAAATTCGATCTCTTCTACTTCTTTAGAGTGCTTCTTAAGTCTTAATTCTCTAATATTTAGACTCATGTCTAATACAGAATCATGAACGCCTTTGATGGTGTCGTACTCATGAGTCACTCCTGAAATCTTCATCGCGGTTACGGCGGTTCCAGGAAGACTAGAGAGAAGTACTCTTCGGAGTGCATTTCCAAGCGTCATTCCAAATCCAGAAGGAAGTGGGTTAATCGTTAGAGTCGCGTTGGTTTTACCTTCTGCGTCAATTTTTAGCTTGGGAACTCCGATTATTTCGTGAAGAATATGCATGGTTTTGTTTTTACGATTAAGACTAAAGCCGTAATTAGTTTAACACTATCGAGAGTAGAACTCTACGATTGGTTGAGTATTGATAAGCGGTTCAAAGTGTTTTACCTCTGGGAGCTTGAGGACTTCGATGCTGAGTTTACTTGTGTCTACTTTGATCCAGTCTGGAACAACGTAGTCTTTTAGTTCTTCCTTATTTTCTTTGAAAACCGGAGAACCTTTTTTAGAAGCTCGTACTTCAATTACATCTCCAGGACGTACCTGAATTGAGGGGATATCAACCCGTCGACCGTTGAGCATAAGAAGCCCATGGGAAACAAATTGACGAGCCTGCATTCGTGTCATGGCCAGGCCAGAACGAAAAACTGCATTATCCAGCCGTCGTTCTAGAAGCTCAAGAAGCGCGTCCCCTGTTACACTTTTAGATCGTGAAGCCTTACCAAAGTAATTTTGAAATTGCTTTTCAGATAAAGCGAACATTCGTTTTGCTTTTTGCTTTTCACGAAGTTGTTTCGCGTATTCAGTCAGCTTCCCCTGACGTTTAGCTCCATGCATTCCTGGGATGTTTGGGCTTTTACCCAAAATCTTTTGGTACTTAGGAGAGCCGAAAAGATTCACTCCTTCTCGTCTACATAGTCTGGCTTTTGGTCCGGTATATCTCATTCAATTTTTAGAAAATTAATTAGGTTCTTCTTTGTCTAGAAGGTCTACATCCACCGTGTGGAACTCGTGTTCTATCAGCGATTGAAGTGATTTCAAGTCCACCATTCATAAGACCTCGGATCGTTTGATCACGACCAGGGCCCATTCCTTTAAGGACAACTTCTACAGATTCCATTCCAAAGGCTTGTGCTTTTTCAGCCACTACTTCTGCTGAGATTTGCCCAGCATAAGGCGTTGATTGTCGTGCCCCTTTAAATCCATTGGCTCCTGGGCTACTCCAAGCTAGAACGTTTCCATCTGGGTCAGTCAGAGTGACAATAGTATTATTGTAGAGTGCCCGAACAAATACTTTACCTGTTGGGAATGACTTGCGAGTTCGTTTTTTTGTACTAGTGCTCATTATTTAGCTACTTTTTTCTTATTAGCGACCGCCACTTTCTTACCACGTTTGGTTCGAGAGTTCGTTTTAGTTCGTTGTCCGCGAGCGGGTAGTTTTCTTCGGTGTCTAAAGCCCCGATAAGATCCAATATCTTGAAGTCTTTTGACGTCTTGAGAAATATTTCGTTTTAGATCTGATTCGAGCGTAACGCCTAAATCGGCAACCGTTTTTCGTAGAAGCTCTTCCTGTTCGGTAGAAAGATCCTTTATACGGATGCTTTTATCAATCTTGCTTTTATCACAAATATCTTGTGATCGCTTAGGGCCTATACCATATATATAGGTAAGGGCTATGATAAGTCTTTTTTCTGAAGGGATACTTGTACCGGCAATACGCATTTAGATTTTTAAATTATGATAATTAGCCCTGTCTTTGTTTGTGTTTAGGATTTTTACAGATAACACGCACGACTCTTTTTCGTCGTATAACCTGACATCTATCACACATTCGTTTTACAGAAGCTCTTACTTTCATGATTTTGAGTGTTGTGGACGACCATTTGAACCTTCTCGTAAACGATAGGTGATCCGTCCGATTTCAATATTATAAGGAGACATTACTATACTGACTTTGTCTCCAGGAACTATCTTTATGTAGTGCATTCGCATCTTACCAGAAAGCTTGCACTTTACTTGATGCCCTTCAAACCCCTCAGTGCTCAACTCCACCAGAAACTCTGCTCCGGGAAGCATTTCGATCACTTTTCCATCTACCGAAATATCATCCTCCTTGGCCATAAATAAGGGTTAATGCGTCAAAATAGCCGCGCGATCTTAGCCGTGCCCCGTGCCCCTGTCAATTTTTTCTTTGAGTATTTGCAGGGGAAAGATAATTAAGTTTGTTTTGGGGATTAAAATTTAATTTTTATTACACTGCGATCACGATAAAATTACATGCTTGAAAAAATACTTACAGGACTGAATCCAGAGCAGGCTAAAGCCGTTCAGCATATAGAAGGGCCTTTGTTGGTCTTGGCTGGAGCCGGAAGTGGGAAGACGCGAGTGCTGACAAATCGAATCGCTCACCTAATTGCTCATGGCGTGGACGCGTCACAGATTTTAGCCGTGACTTTTACCAATAAAGCGGCGAAAGAAATGGAGTCGCGAGTGGAGAAACTTCTTATCGAGGCCGGGCTAAATTTAGGGCGCCGTCCAAGTCTTGGGACGTTTCACTCGATGTGTGTTAGAATTCTTCGTCAAGATATAGAGGCGATGGGAGCAGGATTGACGAGAAATTTTGTGATCTTTGATAGTGATGATGCTTTAGCTCTTCTAAAGATCATCATGAAGGATCGACAGATAGATGATAAAGAATTTAAGCCTAAAGCGATCTTGTCCCATATCTCAAGTTGTAAGAATCAGCTGGTCACGCCTGAGAAGTTTTACACTAATGAAAATAGTTTTTCTAAAACGGTGACGGAGCTCTACCCGCTTTATCAAAGAAGACTGATGGAGCATAACGCTTTAGACTTTGATGATCTTTTACAAAAAACAGTAGAAGTCTTTGAGCAGGTGCCGCAGGTGTTGGATAAATACCGGAGACGCTGGCAGTACGTTTTGATTGATGAGTACCAAGATACGAATTTTGCGCAGTATCGTTTTATTCGGTTATTAACGGATGGTCATAAGAATTTGTGCGTAGTGGGCGATGATCATCAGTCTATTTATGGGTTTCGAGGCGCTGATTTTCGAAATATTTTGGACTTTGAGCAGGATTACCCAGATGCCGCCGTGGTAAAGCTGGAGCAAAATTACCGCTCGAGTGGGAATATCTTAAAAAATGCCAATACGCTTATTTCTTACAATCAGACGGGAAGAGCTAAGAACCTCTGGACGGATTCAGAATCAGGCGAGCGTATAAAGGTGTTTGAGGTTTGGGATGAAAAAGATGAAGGACGCTTTATCGCAGAAGAAATCAACAAGCTGACCGAAGCCGGGAAAGATTTTAAAGAAATCGCCGTGCTTTATAGGATGAATGCTCAATCGAGAGCGCTAGAGGAAGCTTTTTTGAGGAATCAGATTCCTTATCAAATAGTAGGAGGGACTCGGTTCTTCGATCGAAAAGAGATTAAAGACATTGTGGCATACTTAAGACTTATCTTTAATCCCCGAGATGATTTGGCCTTTATGAGAGTTATCAATGTGCCGACTCGAAAAATTGGGCCGGCTACAATAGCGGTGGTTAAGAGTTATGCTCAGAACTATGGCTTGAGTTTATTAGATGTGTTGGAGACGGTGAATGAAATTGGGGAACTTAATGACGGGAAAAAACAAGCGCTGAATAATTTTCATAACTTATTAAAAGGTTTTAAGGTTACAGCTCAGGATAAAAGTCTGACGCAACTACTCGATCAGATTGTGGAAGAAACTAAGTTTCTTGAGTACTTAGATGACGGGACGAGTGATGGCGAGTCTCGAAAGCAAAATGTCCAAGAACTGTTTTCGGTCGCGGCAAGATATGATGCGGCGGAGTTTCCAATTGCG